>JAESSK010000287.1 GCA_016764155.1 Rhizobiaceae bacterium | reverse complement strand
GTGACCCGAAACTAAGTGCGCGTAATGCGCAGCAGGCGGCTGTGGCGGCAGGTGCGGAATTTATGTTCAACACGGAAGTTTCGGCAATACGCCAGAAAGATGGGCGTGTTCAGGGGGTTACCTTGTCGGACGGCACAAAAATTGACGCGGATATTGTGATCGCCGCCGATGGTATTCACTCAGCGTTACAACCCCATGTCGTACCGCCTGCTGAGCCGGTATATTCCGGTTCACTGGTATATCGTGGCGTTGTTCCCCATGAGAAGATGCCCGATTGGCCTATGGATAGATGGCAAATGTGGCTCGGTGAGAAAAAGCACTTTCTGGTATTTCCCCTTCGTGCAGGAAAGCTGATCAATTTCGTCGGATTTGTTTCGGCAAATGTTGCGGAGCGCGAATCCTGGTCCGAGCCGGGTGATCCAGATATGCTCCGCGCTGAGTTCTTGGGTTGGGATGAAAAGCTGGTTGAATTGTTAACCCATGTGGATAAAACGTTCCGCTGGGGCCTGTTCGATCGCGACCCTCTCGATCACTGGGTAAATGGCCGGCTTGCTCTGCTAGGAGACGCAGCCCACGCAATGCTGCCCCATCTTGGTCAGGGTGCAAACCAGTCTATAGAAGACGGAATGGCACTCGCCATGATCTTGTCGAAGACCGCCTCTGACGATTTTTCACAGGCGCTTGATACTTATCAAAACTTCAGATTGCAGCGGGTTTCCGATGTTCAGGCAAACGCAAGAAAAAATGGATTGCGTTACGATTCCATGTGCGCAGACCTTGCCGTACGCGACGCAGAAATAACGGCCCATGCAACATTTCGAAAATCCATATACGATTATGATGTGGTCGAGAAAATTAACGCAATGTGACTAAGAGATCGGCGCGAAGACGCCGTCACAGTTTCCAGCCTAAGGCCACGTTCGTGAAGGAACGAACCCACAATTTTTGCCTTTCAATCGATTTGGATTTGCTGTTTTTCTCTGTCTTGGTTAGTTTGCCCCAACAAGACGTGAACAATCGGTCTTAGACACCAAATCCCATTTGAAAGCCGGAATGAAAAATAGCAAAACTTCTCGTCCCCCCACAGCAACAGATGTGGCAAAGCTTGCCGGCGTTTCACAGCCGGTTGTGTCGAGAGCATTCATGCCTGATACAAATATTGCCGAGAAGACGAGAGAAAAAGTACTAAAGGCCGCCAAACAATTGGGTTATCGACCCAATCTGTTGGCCCGGTCCTTGCGGATGAATAAGTCAAACATCATCGCTTTGGCCATTAGTTATCTGGAAAATCCGTTCTATGCGCAGGTGGTGAAAGAACTGTCGGAACAATTGCGCGCAACAGACCGGCACATTCTGTTGTTCACCGCTCCCGATGATAATCAGGCAGACCCTGCTTTGGCAAAGGTTCTGAATTATCAAGTAGATGCATTGGTAATGTCCGGCACTAAAGCTTCCAGAGAATTAGCAATCAGCTTTAAAAAACTGGGTGTTCCCATTGTTCAAATCAATCGAGATTCGAACTATCCCGGTGTCTCAACCGTGCAGGGGGAAGATCGAGACGCCGGGAGAATAATTGGTAGACATTTATTAGCGGGCGGCCACAAGCGCTTTGGTTTTGTAAGCGGTATTGCCGATTCGAGCACCAGCCTTTTCCGCTTGGAGGGGTATCGGGAATATCTCCAATCTCACGGAATTGACGACGTTCAAATTGCCTATGGCAACAACACTTTTGAAGCTGCAGCGAATGCTGTGCGGCAATTATTGGGTTCAAAGACCCCGCCGGATGCAATCTTTTGTGCGTCCGATTATATGGCCTTTGCCGCACTTGAAGTTGCAAAGAAAGAGTTTGGTTTGAAAGTTCCTGACGACCTCTCTGTCGTAGGATTTAACGACGTGCCGGCTGCTAGCCTTTCTGCGCACGATCTAACAACATTCTCCCAGCCCGCAGCAACGATGGTTGAAAAAGCAATCGTGCTGGTTGATCAATTGATTTCTGGCCAAAAAAGTCGGGCACAACACCTGATTGTTAAAGGTGAATTGATCGTTCGCGGCTCCTCGCGGCAAGCCGTTTCTTAAGCCCCATACTGAGCAATTAACATTAATGGGAATATGTCAAATTGATTGTTGAATACGTATTCATAACGCTATAATGAATACGTATTCACAATTTTGACAATTAACCATACCCACAAAATTGGTGGTTAGTCAGCCTCAGGATAATGCGCATCATGTCAGTTACTATTGGAATTAACGGCTTTGGCCGTATCGGAAGATCTACCCTTTCTCATATAGCTCAAAGCATGCGCAATGATCTGCATGTGATGAAGATAAACGCGACAGGTCCGGTAAAAACAAATGCCCACCTCTTGCGCTACGATAGCATTCATGGCCGCTACCCCGGCGAAATTGTTACCAATGATAATTCGATTGATCTGGGACGTGGTCCCATTGAAATGTCATCAACCCGAATTCTGGAAGAGCTGGATTGGGAAGGTGTAGATGTTGTTTTGGAATGCACCGGTGCGTTCAATGATGGTGAAAAAGCAGCCATGCATCTGAAGCGAGGTGCCAAACGGGTGTTGATATCAGCGCCGGCAAAAAATGTTGACCGTACAATTGTATATGGTGTCAATCACCGTGATTTGGTTGAGAAGGATCGAATGGTCTCCAATGGTTCCTGCACCACCAATTGTCTTGCGCCTTTGGCCAAGGTTTTAAATGACGCAATCGGAATTGAATCCGGCATCATGACAACCATTCACAGTTATACCGGAGATCAGCCAACCGCCGATCGTCGTCATGACGATCTGTACCGTGCCCGTGCTGCAGCCCTGTCTATGATACCCACATCCACTGGTGCTGCCAAAGCAATTGGCAATGTGTTGCCGGAACTTGCAGGCAAGCTGGATGGCACTTCGATGCGGGTACCAACCCCCAATGTGTCGGCTGTCGATTTGACGTTTCTGGCTTCCAAAGATGTAACCGTAAAAGACGTGAACGAGATAGTGGAAGAGGCCGCCGCTGGATATATGGGCATGGTCTTGTCCTATGACCCGGAACCCAAGGTTTCGATCGACTTCAACCACACCACTCAATCTTCAATTTTTGCGCCTGATCAGACCAGGGTAGTCGGAAAACGCATGGTCCGTGTCCTGGCTTGGTACGACAATGAATGGGGCTTTTCATGCCGCATGGCGGATGTCGCCGGAGTGATGGGACGTTTGCCGCACTAAATATATTTAGACCGAGGATTTCGCTCAAAATTCATGAGCAAAAGCAATTTTTAAAAATGGTTGGGGGTGCTTTTCCTCAAACCCTAATTTCAGAATGATGGATAGCTTGTACTATGACCACAAATCTAACGAATGATAACATTGCAAAAACCATACATGAAAAATCCTCGGGAATTCACCTAAACCTTCCCAGTGAAAACCTTGTTGAGTTGGCTCTGAAACAATCAGGCGTTAGCCATACCAAGACTGGTACGGTCGTTGCAAAAAACAGGGGAGTTCACCGGTCGCTCTCCTAAAGATAAGTTCATTGTTGAAGACGCGTTGACCAAAAATTCTGTCTGGTGGGACAATACCGGAAAAATGTCCAAAGACTCATTCAACATCTTATTGAATGACATGCTGGCTGAAATGGACGGAGAGAAAATCTTCCACCAACAATTGCAAGCAGGCGCGGACCTTGAGAAGAGCTACAATGTTGATGTCTTTTCACCTAGCGCATGGCATTCACTATTTATCCAAAATCTCCTAATTGTGCCCACTGCCGACAGATTGAACGGCTTTGAAGGCAACATAAGCATCGTACATCTGCCTGAATATAAAGCTGATCCTGCGCGCCACGGCTGCAAGACCGAGACATGCATTGCTCTCGATTTGAGCCGCAATATCGTGTTGGTTTGCGGTAGTGAATACGCAGGCGAGATTAAAAAGTCTGTATTTTCTTTGTTCAATTTCCATGCACCAGCAAGCGATATTTTGCCAATGCACTGTTCGGCAAATGTTGGCAAGCAAGGGGATTCAGCATTATTCTTCGGCCTTTCAGGAACTGGCAAAACGACGCTTTCTTCAACTCCTGACAGAGCGCTTGTGGGCGACGATGAACATGGCTGGAGCAAAGAAGGTATCTTCAATCTCGAAGGCGGTTGTTATGCCAAAGCAATTAATCTGACGTTTGAAGCCGAGCCTGAAATATTTGAAGCCGCAAAATTCCCGGGCGCTGTCATGGAGAATGTGGTGATCAATGCCGAGACGGGCGAACCTGATTATGAGGATAGTTCACTCACTGAAAATACACGGATTGCCTACCCGCTCTCCGCCATTCCAAACAAGATAGAATCTGGCGTTGCTTCAACACCTAAAAATGTAGTGTTGCTGACAGCAGATGCATTTGGTGTTTTGCCTCCAATTGCTAGGCTTACCCGTGAACAGGCTATCTACTATTTCCTATCTGGATACACCGCAAAAGTTGCGGGCACAGAACGTGGCGTGGTTGAACCACAAGCGACATTTTCCACATGTTTCGGTGCGCCGTTCATGGCGAGGTTCCCTTCTGACTATGGCGATTTGCTTGACAAACGTTTGCAGGAATCCGGCGCTCAATGCTGGTTGATCAACACCGGCTGGACCGGTGGTGCTTATGGTGTTGGGGAGCGCATGCCTCTTGCAAAAACCAGACGTATTTTGGAAGCAGCCCTTGCCGGTGAGCTTGATAACGCTGAATATCGTACCGACGATGTTTTTGGCTTTGAAGTGCCAATGGAAATCTCAGGTGTTGATTCTGCAATGCTTGACCCGGAAAAAACATGGCCAGACAAAGCCGCTTACAAAAAACAAGCAGAAGAGCTGCTTGGGCTGTTTGAAGAAAACTTTAAAAATCTGGCGAAGAACGAAAACAAGTAAGTTTATTGCCTCTGACATTTAGTGAATTGCAATAAACCCTGTTGATGATTAAATGAATGTTCGAATGATCGAACAGGATATTTAATGCGCGCACGGCTTCACAATCTGAAAACCAGAGCAAATACCCATGTGATCTCGCGTGGTAAAAAGATGTTTTGGTTCGTGATCGGTCTGGTTGCGTTGGTCTTGGGTGGCATAGGCGTTTTTCTGCCGATATTGCCCACGACGCCGTTCATCATTTTGGCAGCGTTTGCATTCGGTAAAAGCATCCCGGCATGGCGTCGGTGGTTGTTGAATAACAAAACCTTTGGTCCGATAATCGAGGACTGGGAAGAAACCGGTGCCATTGCGCCGCGCTACAAAATCATGGCGACGACAATGATGATTGCCGCCCTTGCTCTAAGCTTCTATTTGTCCATCAAACCCGTAATCATTGGCGTGCAGGCATTGTGCATGCTGGTCGCTTTCGGTTTCATCATCACCCGCCCAAATGGCACGCTTTAGCTCTGCCGCTCATTCGGCATGAAGAACACATTTTTACCAACGAAGTGCACATCCCAGAAAAATACAAAGACTTCTTCTCAAGCAATAAATTTGTCTGCTAAGAAGACGGGTACTTATTAATGGCTAGATCTAATCATTAATTGGGGGGAGGGCCGCATTGAGATTTTTTCTTTTTCCTTCCATGATAATCAAACCTAGATCAGTAACAGGGAGTAGATTTATGAAATTGAGAACACTTGGAATTGCCGCTGCAGCGATTGCAGCACTTTCGACCGCTGCATTTGCAGAAGGAAAACTTAAAGTTGGAATGATCACCACCCTGTCCGGCGGTGGTGCTGGCCTCGGTATTGATATCAGAGACGGCTTTCTTCTTGCAATTAAACAGTCTGGCAACACGGACATCGAAGTCGTTGTTGAAGATGATCAGCGCAAGCCCGATATTGCCGTTCAACTGGCCGATAAAATGATCCAGTCCGAAAAGGTTGATGTTTTAACCGGGATCGTTTGGTCCAATCTTGCGATGGCTGTGGTGCCGTCAACAACCGCTCAGGGTAAATTCTATCTGTCGCCAAACGCAGGTCCATCCGCATTGGCTGGCAAAGGGTGCCATCCAAACTATTTCAACGTTGCATGGCAGAATGACAATTTGCACGAAGCAGCCGGCGCATATTCCAACGATGCTGGCTATAAGAAAACCTTCATTCTGGCACCCAATTATCCTGCCGGTAAGGATGCTTTGACAGGGTTTAAACGCTTCTTCAAAGGCGCTTTGGCTGGCGAATTATATACCAAGCTTGGTCAAAAAGATTATGCAGCCGAGATCGCTCAAATCCGCGCATCAGGGGCAGACAGCGTGTTCTTCTTTCTTCCAGGCGGCATGGGCATCTCATTCCTGAAGCAATATTCAGGCAGNGGTGTNGATCTGCCGGTNGTTGGTCCAGCNTTCAGCTTTGANCANGGTATTNTGCAAGCCGTAGGTGCTGCCGCATTGGGTGTGAAAAANACATCCCAGTGGAANAAAGATATCGATAACGCCACAAACGTAGCATTCGTAAAAAGCTTCCAGGCTGCCTATAANCGTCTGCCTTCGCTTTATGCTTCTCAAGGTTTCGATACAGCAAATCTTTTGCTAAGCGCCATGGGCAAAGCCGATGTGAAAGATGCCGATGCATTCCGTACAGCTCTTGAAGCGGCGGATTTCAAATCAACGCGCGGTAANTTCAAGTTCGGAAAAAACCATCACCCGATCCAGGACATCTTNGTTCGTGAAGTGNTCAAAGAGGGTGACATCTATACCAATAAAATTATTGCAACTGGCCTGTCCAATCACGCGGATGCTTATGCCGCTGACTGCAAAATGTAAGACGATAATAATGTGATTGTCGGGAGCATCAAGTTCCCGACATTCTCTTGGGAGCCAGCGGTAAATGTCGCTTTTACTTTTGCTTGAACAAATCCTCAACGGGCTCCAATTTGGTGTGATGTTGTTCTTGATGGCGGCAGGTCTGACCCTCATATTNGGCGTGATGGGGCTTATCAATCTGGCNCACGGCTCGCTCTATATGGTNGGAGCATTCGCGGCNGCNGCNGTTGCAGGCGCNACGGGTTCATTCATACTNGCCCTGATCGCAAGCCTAGCTGCNGCCGCNGCNGTCGGCNCAATCGTTGAACTNGTCGTTATCAGNNGGCTNTATGATCGCGACCATCTAGACCAAGTGNTGGCCACATTCGCNCTTATCCTGATTTTTTCCGAAGCCACCCGTTGGATATTCGGCTCTTTTCCACTTTATCTCAATATTCCNGAGGCNCTNTCNGGNGCNGTCACTTTNTTCGATGGGTTTCAATATTCNCTTTACCGTCTGACCCTCATCATTATTGGTCTGGTGATTGCGGTNGGNTTGTTTNTNCTCATCTCCAAAACCCGCATCGGNATGCAGATACGCGCCGGTGAAAACGACCGCGAAATGATCGGCGCNTTNGGCGTAGATATCTCAAAACTCTACACCTTGATTTTTGCATTGGGTGCTGGCCTTGCCGGACTATCGGGAGCGTTGGTTGGCGCGATCCAATCTGTTCAGGTTGGCATGGGNGAACCNGTTTTGATCTTGGCCTTCGTGGTGATTGTCATCGGCGGCATNGGNTCAATCAAAGGCGCACTGGTCGGAGCAATTCTGGTCGGTCTCACNGATACTTTGGGCCGCATTGGGTTNCCCATATTCTTTGGNACCTTCATGGAAACATCNGCNGCAACCTCCGTCGGTTCTTCTCTCTCCTCAATGCTGATCTATATTTTAATGGCAGCAATATTGCTCTTTAAGCCAACTGGCTTGTTTGGACGGGCATGAGATGGTGAGAGAAAAATACCTAAATCTATCGATGGCATTGCTGCTTCTGATTGTTCCAATCGCAGCGGTATTTTTGGACGAGCCCTTCATCATCACACTCGCNACAAAAGCAACAATCTTTGCGCTNGCCGGNGTTGGGCTTAACCTCGCATTAGGGCAGGGCGGGCTTGTTAGTCTTGGCCATGCGACCTTCTTCGGCCTGGGTGGATATGCAATGGGTATCCTTGCAAGCCNCGCACAAAGCTTCACACCATTGATGGAAATTCCGTTCCTGATCGAAGGCACAAAATCCATGCCAATCATTTGGCTGGTTGCGATTGTTACGAGCAGCCTAGCCGCTCTGGTTGTAGGGCTCCTAAGCCTGCGCACATCCGGTGTTTATTTTATTATGGTGACATTAGCCTTCGGGCAGATGTTCTATTATTTCTCGATCAGTTGGCCAGCATACGGTGGCGAGGACGGGTTATCGATTTATGTCCGCAATAGTTTTCCGGGGCTAAACACCCTTGATCCGATCCAGTTTTTTGCGATCTGTTTTGTCCTGTTGATGATCGTTCTGTTTTTCATGGCAAGGCTAACAAAATCGCCATTTGGTCTGGCGCTGAACGGTGCACGTCAGAATTTCGAACGGGTTCAAACCATCGGTATCAGCCCCTTCAAACTCAAGCTCGTTGCGTTTGTGATATCCGGTGGGATAACCGGTCTGGCCGGTGCGCTTTATGCTGATCTCAACCGTTTTGTCAGCCCCACAATGTTCACTTGGCAGACCAGCGGGGAAATCATGGTGTTTGTGATCCTCGGTGGTGTCGCCC
>JAESSK010000286.1 GCA_016764155.1 Rhizobiaceae bacterium | reverse complement strand
AATGGTGAGCTGAAAGCGCTTGCCGGATGGGCCGAGCTGTGGGAAAAGACAAACCACGCAGCCAATCTTTCCGATGCCTATAATCTCGACAGGAAACAGACCATTCTTTCCCTGTTTAAAAATATGGCAATGGCAGCTTAAACTGCACGTCCATTCCGTTTCAAAACATTCCTTTTTCAAAGACCAAAAAAATGACCGATAAAAAGCAATTTTATATTACTACCGCCATCAGTTATCCCAATGGTAAACCGCATATTGGCCATGCCTATGAGTTGATTGCTACGGATACCATTGCTCGTTTTAAGCGCCTGGATGGGTATGATGTGTTTTTTCTGACAGGTTCGGATGAACATGGTCAGAAAATGGATAAGACCGCCAAAGAAGCAGGCGTAGAGCCGCGCGAGCTGGCAGACACGAATGTGGCTGAATTTGTTAAGATGACGAAAGCGCTGAATGCGTCGAATGATGATTTCATTCGCACGACTGAACCACGTCATCATAAAACATGTCAGGCCATTTGGAACAAAATGGTTGAGGCGGGTGACATCTACCTTGATCATTATGCAGGTTGGTATTCCGTTCGTGATGAAGCATTTTACGATGAAGGCGAAACGGAAGTTCGTGACGATAAAGTGCGTTACGGCCCTCAGGGAACGCCCGTTGAATGGGTGGAAGAGGAAAGCTATTTCTTCAAACTCTCAGCCTATGAAGACAAATTGCTGGAGCTTTATAAGACCCAACCTGATTTCATCGGCCCTTCGTCGCGCCGCAATGAGATTACGAGTTTCGTCAAAGGCGGTTTGCGCGATTTATCAGTTTCACGCACCACCTTCGATTGGGGCATTCCTGTACCCGGTGCGCCTGACCATGTGATGTATGTGTGGGTGGACGCGCTGACTAATTATTTGACGGCTATAGGCTGGCCTGATGGTGGCGATCGCAGCCATTTTTGGCCTGCTGATGTGCATATTATCGGCAAGGATATCGTCCGGTTTCATACGGTTTACTGGCCAGCATTTCTAATGTCTGCTGGCTTGCCTTTGCCAAAACGTGTTTTTGGTCATGGTTTTCTCTTCAACAATGGGGAGAAGATGTCCAAATCAACCGGGAACGTGGTTGATCCATTCACCATGGTTGAAGCTTACGGTGTCGATCAGACACGCTTCTTCTTTCTGCGTGAAATTCCATTCGGTAATGATGGCAATTACAGCCATGAGGCTATCGTCAATCGAACAAACGCTGATCTTGCCAATGATTTTGGCAATCTGGCCCAGCGCTCGCTTTCGATGATCAACAAAAATTGCGAGGGCAGGGTGCCTGCTCCTGGCGAATTTAATGATGCTGATAAGGCGCTGCTTGATCAGGCTTATGCGGTCTTACCTGCATCACGTGAATTCATCGATAAACAATTGATCCATAAATATCTCGACCAACTCTGGCAGGTTGTTGGTGAAGCCAACCGTTATTTTGCATCACAAGAACCTTGGGCACTAAAGAAGACCGATCCTGAGCGTATGAATACTGTGCTTTTTGTAACCGCAGAAATCATCCGCGTGGTTGCCATATTGGCGCAACCTGTGATGCCTGAAAGTGCGGGTAAATTTCTTGACCTGCTGGCCGTTGATGAAAGCGCTCGCAGTTTTGATCTGCTCGATAATGATCATATGCTTGCTGCCGGCACGGAATTGCCAAAACCCGAGGGTGTCTTTCCTCGTTACGTAGAAACGGAAGACTGATCTTGCTTGTTGATAGTCATTGCCACCTAGATTTTCCTGATTTCGCCGATGAGTTGGACGATATCGTAAAGCGTGCAGGTGAAGCCGGTGTCGGCCGCATGGTGACGATTTGCACCCGTGTGCGTGAATTTGATAAAGTTCTGGCGGTAGCAGAACGCTTTGAACCGGTGTTTTGTTCCGTGGGTACACACCCCCATAACGCCGATGAAGAATTGGATGTTACCGTTGAAGAGCTGGTTAAGCTGGCCGAGCATCCAAAGGTCGTAGCGATTGGTGAAGCCGGGCTTGATTATTATTACGACAATGCGCCGCGTGATGCGCAGATGCAGGGCTTGCTGGTTCATATTGATGCGGCGCGTCAAACAGGGCTACCGCTGGTTATTCATTCCCGCGATGCCGATGATGATATGATGGCAGTGCTTGAAGACGAAATGGGGAAGGGGGCCTTCCCTGCTATTCTTCACTGTTTTTCATCCGGACGCGATTTGGCCTTAAAAGGCATTGAACTTGGGCTTTATGTCTCGTTTTCCGGAATTCTGACTTTTAAACGATCCGAAGAAATTCGTGAAATTGCNGCGCAATTACCTCTGNATCGTTTGCTGGTAGAAACNGATGCACCCTATCTTGCGCCGATGCCNCATCGTGGCAAACGCAATGAACCNTCTTANGTTGTTGANACNGCNAAATATTTAGCCGAATGCAAAGGCNTCAGCGAAGANGAAATCTGGAAAANNACCACCGAGAATTTCTTCCGGCACTTTTCCAAAATACCCAAGCCGGAAAGTATGTAGGCGATGGCTGACGAATCCATATTACGTTTTACAATGATGGGCTGTGGCTCGTCTCCGGGTACGCCGCGCATCAGTGGTGACTGGGGAAATTGCAATCCGGCAAATCCCAAGAACCGTCGCACACGTTGTTCGCTGCTGGTGGAACGTATTGGCCCCAAGGGTACAACCACAGTGGTTGTTGATACGGGTCCGGATTTTCGTCAGCAAATGTTAAGTGCCGGTGTCACGTCGCTGGACGGCGTCTTATATACCCATTCCCACGCCGACCATATTCACGGCATTGATGATCTGCGCGGTTATGCATTGGTGCAACGTGAACGCATCCAAGTTTACGCCGATGAACCAACGGGACAGCATCTGGAAAAAAGCTTTGGTTATTGTTTTCAATCACCGAAAGGTTCGATGTATCCGCCGATATTGGAAATGAACCAGATTACCGCTGGCGAGCTCGTAACCATCGAAGGTGAGGGCGGCCCGATCCATGCTTTGCCTATAATACAAACCCATGGCCACATTAATTCCCTCGGGTTTCGATTTGGAGCGTTTGAAGGTAGTGACATCCCACTACCCGGCGGATTTGGCTATTCGCCCGATGTGAGCGACATTCCAGATGACCAGATTGATAAGTTTCGCGACCTTGATGTGTGGGTGGTCGATGCATTGCAATACAAGGCTCATATCAGCCATTTTTCGCTAGAGGATGCTTTGGGTTGGATTGAAATGCTTAAACCCAAGCGGGCAATTTTAACCCATATGCATACGCCACTTGATTATGACACCGTTTATAATGAGACGCCGAGGCATGTTGAACCGGGCTTTGACGGCTTGGTTGTCGAAATGGAAATTTCCTAAACAAGGAAATAACTCGCCACTCATTGTCTATTCAATCGCTCGTTCCTATATCTGATAAATCACAGGGGCACATGTGAATTTAGGATATGCAAACGTTCAATCTAAATCGAATTTTGAGTGCTCTGATTATCTTCGGTCATATGTGTGGTTGGGTGAATTCCAAATATTTGGAATTGGGCGAACTTTAATAGATCATCGCCAAAACCTAAATTTGATACAAGTAATTCCGCATGGGCAAAACTATATCCACATGGTATTCATGCGCTCCAAAGACGAGTCACAACCGAGGATGTTTTTATGAATAGATTTTGTACAATTCTGATTGCTGTTTTCACTTTGTTTTTTGCTGTTGGTTCGAATGCGGCAAATTCTCAAGGCAGACCGGATTCGCGTCGGATGACCTGCGATCAGGCTTATAACCTTGTTCAACGTCACGGAGCTGTGGTGATGTCTACGGGCCGACATACCTTCGAGCGTGTTGTTTCAAGCCAGAGATGGTGTCAGATGGAAGAAGTGACGGAACGGTTCAGGGTGCCGACATTGGATGATCGTCGTTGCCGTGTTGGGTATAAATGCATCGACGGTAGTTTGTTTGACATGCGTTGATGATTGGATACAACGTTGCGAGATAACAACCACTTATGACATCGTAAATGTTCCATAATATATCTTATGCGATTTATGTATGTTTGAAATTACGAGTTTAATGCATGAAGCCTTCTGAGAATATTTCACGCCTGATTGAGATTATGGCTGCCCTACGCACGCCTAATTCAGGTTGTCCGTGGGATCTGGAGCAAGACTTCGCGTCGATTGCTCCTTATACGATTGAAGAAGCGTATGAGGTTGCAGATGCAATTGAGCGTGGCGACATGGAAGATTTACGTTTAGAGCTTGGAGACCTCTTGCTGCAATCCGTCTATCATGCGCGGCTTGCTGAAGAAGCTGGTCATTTCAAGTTTGATGACGTGGTGCATGGCATTACGGAAAAAATGATCCGGCGCCATCCTCACGTCTTTGGTGACGCCAATGGCAGCGCTGAGGAATATTCAGCCGTCGGCATGGCCAAAGGAACCTGGGAGCGCATTAAGACTGAGGAAAAAGCGGAAATCGCGGCCAAGCGTGCTGCTATGGGATTGCCTGCAAAACCCGGGCAGGAGTCTTTGCTCGATGATGTGCCAAGCACCCTTCCCGGTTTGGCGCAAGCTGTGAAATTACAGAACAAAGCTTCCAAGGTTGGCTTTGACTGGAATGATCCGCGCGCGGTTATTGATAAGGTTCGTGAGGAAATTGCCGAAGTTGAGGAAGTGCTCGACGAGACCAATCCGGACCAAGAGCATCTTGAAGAAGAAATTGGCGACGTATTATTTACCCTTGCAAACCTCGCCCGCCATTTGGACATTGATCCAGACAAGGCATTGAGGAAGGCTAATTCGAAATTCCGGAAACGTTTTCGCTACATAGAAGAAAACGTGAAAAATGTTGGCCATAGTATGGAATCAGCGGATTTAGACACAATGGAACAGTTGTGGATTAACTCTAAGAAACATGTGTAACCAACTGATCTATAATATTTGAATTAAATTTCTTGCAACGCCTTGGCGTATCTCTCGAGCTTTTCACGCACATTGGTGCTTGCCCGCAATTCCAGTTTCACACTGCCATCTTCGCGGTCATCGCGGGTAATGACGTTGGCATTTTCATAGACCCAGGCAAGCTGCGCTAACTCGCTTACGTTGAGCAAAATCTCAATGGTGTTCTCGCTACCGGAAATCAACTTCTCTATTGCTTCCAATAGGGCATTGGTTCCCTCACCTGACACGGACGAAACAAGGATAGGTGCGTTGGCGTTTTGGCTCTCGGTTTTGGTGGCCCTGATTGCTTCAAGGGCCTCAGGATCAAGCACATCAATCTTGTTCCACACTTCCATGATCCGCTCGCGGCTTTCCCCATCATCGAGCCCTAATTGGCCCATTATGGCCATCACGTCTTTCGCCTGCGCGGCTGTATCGGGATCAGCAATATCGCGCACATGCAGGATGATATCGGCTTCCACCACTTCTTCCAGCGTGGCGCGAAAGGATGCTACCAGATGGGTCGGCAGATTGGAGATAAAACCAACCGTATCGGATAAGATGACCTTGGTGCCGCCGGGCAGAACGAGCTGGCGCATGGTCGGGTCGAGGGTGGCAAATAGTTGATCTTTTGCAACGACCCCTGCCCCAGTTAATTTATTGAATAAAGTCGATTTTCCAGCGTTGGTATAACCAACCAGTGCCACGACAGGATGCGGAATTTTCTTTCGTTTGGCGCGGTGCAGCAGGCGGGTTTTGCGAACCTTTTCTAAATCTTTTTCAAGATTATTGACCCGCAGCTGAATCATACGCCTATCAGCTTCAATCTGGGTTTCGCCCGGCCCACCGACGAATCCCAAACCACCACGCTGGCGTTCCAAGTGTGTCCATGCGCGCACCAGACGGCTTTTTTGGTAA
>JAESSK010000285.1 GCA_016764155.1 Rhizobiaceae bacterium | reverse complement strand
GTGCGCAAGGCTGATGACGGGCGTATTATCGAGCGCAACCCTTCAGTCCATCTTTGTTATGTGGAAGTGCCTGAACCCGATATGCACCAGCCGCTTGGCGATCTGGATCGTTTGAAGCTTGTTCTGGCGAAGGAATGGGGCTGGGATAATCTAGACGTTGATCCGAAGATATTTGCCGTTGTTCAATCCATTTTGGAAAAAGGCGAATGGTCGGTGACGGCGGTTATTCATGAGGAAGCCGAAGGCGGTCGGCCACTTCTTACCGGGCTATATCCGGGTTTGAAAAACGAAGCCTATGGCATTGCCTGCGATATCGGTTCGACCACCATCGCCATGCATTTGGTCTCACTGCTATCAGGTATAACGATTGCCTCCTCCGGGGCTTCAAACCCGCAAATCCGCTTTGGCGAAGATCTGATGAGCCGGGTTTCCTATGTGATGATGAACCCCGATGGCCGCAAAGCCATGACCGATGCGGTTCGAACCACGCTGAACGAACTCATCGGTAATGTCTGCAAGGATGGCGAGATTGATCGCGAGGATATCCAAAACCTGGTATTTGTCGGCAATCCCGTCATGCACCATTTGTTTTTGGGTATTGATCCAACGCCGCTTGGCGGNGCNCCATTTGCTTTGGCTGTTTCTGGTGCGGTTCATACTTATGCACGAGACCTTGATCTTGAAACCAATGAGGGCGCGCAGGTCTATATCTTGCCCTGTATTGCCGGGCATGTGGGGGCTGATGCTGCTGCTGTTGCCCTTTGCGAAGGCCCTCACCGTCAGGACGAAATGATGCTGGTGGTGGATGTGGGAACCAATGCCGAGATCATCCTCGGTAATCGAGACCATGTGGTTGCTGCCTCCTCCCCGACTGGACCAGCCTTTGAAGGTGCCGAAATTTCCTGCGGACAACGCGCGGCACCGGGCGCGATTGAACGGGTGCGTATCGATAAAGATACGCTGGAACCTAAAATTCGNATTATCGGTGTCGAGAAATGGTCNGANGAAGAANGTTTTGCNGAAGAAGCAAAAGCNATCGGCATTACCGGCGTCTGTGGCTCCGCGATCATTGAGGTGGTGGCCGAGATGTATCTTTCAGGCATCATCAGCGAAGATGGCGTAATCGANGGTTCGCTCTCTGCTAAATCAGATCGCATCATCGAAGATGGCCGCACCCACGCTTATGTGCTTTGGCGCGGCGATGTGGAACTAGTGATCAAGCAAACGGATATCCGCGCCATCCAACTGGCCAAATCNGCGCTTTATGCAGGCATNAANTTNTTGATGGAAAAGCGCGGCATTGAACAAGTGGATTCAATCAGTTTTGCCGGNGCNTTCGGGACGTTTATCGATCCAAAATACGCCATGGTGCTGGGNCTNATACCCGATTGCGATCTGGCGAAGGTCAAAGCGGTTGGCAATGCGGCNGGNACNGGNGCCAAGATGGCCTTGCTCANCCGCATTTATCGGCGCGAGATAGAAATACTGGTGCAGAATATCGAAAAGATNGAAACTGCNNTGGAGCCGAAATTCCANGAGCATTTCGTCAATGCNATGGCCATGCCGAACAAGATCGATGCGTTCCCTAATCTTGGAAAAATCGTGGACCTACCGGAAAAATCAGCGGCACCTGCGGCTGGTGGACGTCGACGCAGAAGAGTTCGCCCCACTTGAACGAAACCTATCCTCGTAATATTTTTTNGGCGATGGATGGNGCTATTCGATTGATAATGCGTAACATTTTTGCCTTGCCAATCCATATTTCGGTTTTGTTTTGTTCAAGACCCGCAACAATCTCGCTTGCCGCCTGAACTGAACTGATCTTGCCTGATCCNCGACCTTTNGTCATGTCGGTATCAACCAGGCTCATGATNGCTTCGCTCACCAAAATATGNGGNGCNTGTTCTTCACATTGATATCTCAGGCTTTTGGAAAAGCTCCTCAGGCCNGCTTTGGTCGCNCAATAGGTTGGCGCTTTTTGCTTNGGTGANATCGCAAGACCNGTTGTGATATTTACGATGGCTGCNGATTTGTNNNTCNAAATCAGCGGCAANAANCCGGCAATCANCGCGATNGGNGCNTCGAGNTTGATGGCAATTTCCTGCCGGGAATTTGCGAGGTTATTTTTGATGTCTCCCTTGATNAAATCCGTCTCGATTTGAATCCCTGCATTGTTGATCAATACNGAAATATCCGGGTGGGTTTTGGATATTTCTNCGATGAGCCGGTCGACTTCTTTGGGATTGGATAAATCTGCTTGCAGGCCGATAACCTTGCCTGATGGATATTCGCTGACGGTCTTTTCCAGCGCATCGGCGTTTCGGCCAATGATGACCACTTCGGCCCCCGCTTCAACCAAACGCTGGGTTAAGGCGCGGCCGATGCCGCGCGATCCGCCGGTAAGCAGCACTTTTCGGTTTTGAAAATCCATTTATCTAAATCTCTTTCCTCAATTTTGANCTGCTTCAAAGGCCTGATAGCCGTTTTCGAATGAGGGAATAATCTCAACCAAGTCAAAATACGGTACCGAGAATAATTTGCTATCACGCAGCCGTTCTATGGCGAAGTAATATTCTTTCGGCGAACTTGCTTCAATCATTGCAACATCGCTGATATGGGCGGAAAACGCCTCAGCATCGAAGAAGCGAAATGAGATAGCTTCGTCCCCAAAAGCATTTGCCAATGCCTGCTCGGAAATTTCATTTCTTTCTTTTCTGCCCAGTGCCAACCATTGTGGCAAAGCCTTCAGGCACAAAAATATTGTCATTTTCATTTGAATTTTCCTTCATTGGTGCGTTAAGAATAATTTAGTGAGCAATTGCTCACATCGCTACTCGCATCCCGAAGGAACATTCNTTGAACCGCCCGANCCCNAGAAAACAGCCATTGCAGTCNCGATCCGGAGAGACCGTAAATGCCATCATCGAGGCTGCTGCTCGCATTTTGGAGGATCAGGGACGCGATGGAATCACCACAAATCACATCGCTGAAAAAGCAGGGGTGAGCATCGGGTCGCTCTATCAATACTTCCCCAATAAGCAGGCAATTCTTGCAGAGTTACTCCGCAAGGAACGCTCTATCCTGTTGGAAGATATCAAACAGGTAGCATTGAATGCGGAAGGGATGGATTTGAAAACGGTCATCAAATCCTTCGTCCAAGCATCTCTTGATCACCAGTTCGCGCGTGCAAAACTAGCCTTTGAACTCGAGCATATTGAACCCTCATTGCCCCTTAGGGATGAGGTTGCCGAATTATCCAATCGGGTGATTGCTGAAGTTTCAGGCGTTATCAGAGATCGGGGATTTACAAAGCCGGATGAGAAAGCTCAGGACATNGTNGCCNNNTGCAANGGCATGATCAATTCCGCNGCTCTNGCGGGNGAGCGCGATGCGAATGCCATCAGCCCAAGGGTTGAAAAGGCGGTTCTCGGTTATCTAGCAACACCGGCNANTTNCCCCTCNAANTGAAGAAGAAAATCGCCGGAATTATTTGTTACAGACCAAGCGTACGATAGGAAGCCGAGACCCGCTCGATCGCTATCATGTAGGCTGCGGTTCTAAGATCGAAACCTACGTGATGCTTGCGTTTTTCATGCCATATCTCGCGCATATTGGCGTATGCACTGCGCATGGTGTCGTCGAGACCGGAGCGTACGAGGGTCAATTCATCGGCACCGGTGATGAATTTTTTCTTGAAACCTTCAGCAAGTTTTTTGCCAGTGACGTTTTCGATTTCATCGATCAACATCATGTGACGGGCTTCTTCTTCACGCCTTTGCATACGACCAAATCTTATATGAGACAGGTTTTTCACCCACTCGAAATAAGATACGGTCACACCGCCAGCATTTGCGTACATATCAGGGATGATCACGGCACCCTTCTTGCGCAAAATTTCGTCGCCGCCTGAGGTGATCGGTCCATTGGCTGCTTCAACGATCAGTGGCGCTTGTATATTGGCCGCATTGTGGCGATTTATTACGCCTTCGAGAGCCGCAGGAATGAGAATATCGCACGCCATCTCAAGTACTTTTGCACCGTCTTCCACATATTTCCCGTGGTCATAAAGCTTCACGCCATGATGCTCTTTGATGTGGGCGCTGAGGGCTTCGATGTCGATGCCGTTTTCATCAACAATGGCACCATCACGCTCAATCACAGCGGTAATTTTACAATC
>JAESSK010000284.1 GCA_016764155.1 Rhizobiaceae bacterium | reverse complement strand
TGCGGTCTTTATCTTGAAGCATTTACTTGTTCCACACCATTCATCGTTTTTTGGCCAGCGCCTTGGCCTGTTTAACCCAGTCGTCACGCTGAATGCGCCCGCTGAATTTCAAATATCCGTCTACCCACTCACATTCGGCTTTTTTCCATTTGCCAATCTGGTCAAATGTATAAATGCCCAATTTGTTCAAAACGCCTTCGAGTTTTGGTCCAACGCCTGAGATCAATTTTAGATCATCCGGCTTTGATGGTTTTCTTACCTTGGCCGGGCGGTTTTCATCACTAAGAGAGGCAGTTGTTGCCGTCTTTGCCGCTGGCGTAGCTTTAGCTGCTGATTTAGCTTTTGCAGGCGCTTTGGTTTTTGAAACCCTAACGGACTTTTTCACGTTCGGGTCTTCGGTCAAAGATGTAAAACCACCAAAGGGTGCAGAAAACACGCGATCGATCTGTGGTCCCGGCGTAATCTCGTCGCCCTTGCCTGCTTCGAACGCATCGATGATTTCTTCGAGCCGTTCAGGGGTTAAATCTTCATATGTATCGTGAAAGACCATGATCATTGGTGCATTGACGCAAGCGCCCTGACATTCGACTTCTTCCCATGAAAGGGTGCCGTCTGAATTGGTCTCGAATGGATGTTCGTTGATTTTTTTCTTGCAGATTTTCATCAGCTCTTTAGAGCCGCGCAACATGCAAGGGGTGGTGCCGCAGACCTGAATATGAGCTTTGGTGCCAACTGGTGCCAATTGGAACTGGGTATAGAACGTTGCCACCTCCAACACGCGAATATAGGGCATGGAAAGCATGTCGGCGATTGATTCAATCGAGGCTCTGGTTACCCAGCCATCTTGATCCTGCGCACGCATCATCAACGGAATAACAGCAGAAGCCTGCCGTTCTTTCGGATATTTACGAATGGTCTCTTTGGCCCATTTCATATTGGCCGCGCTGAACTTGAAATCAGCGGGTTGGACAGCATCTTCTGCAAGGCGACGAACTGACATTATATCCTATGCTTTCTCAGCTGGAGTTCACATTTTTGGATAGTGAAATCACAAGCTTTATTCTGAATTTTCTTTATCGCGAGCGGAGCCTCATAAGCAACCGTTTCCTGCATGTATTTTTTGTAAAACACAATTAGCCCTCCAGCCGTGTTAAAAAACAATCGGAGGTCGAGGAAACGGGCGAGGTTGCCTGAACAGAGAAATCCTGTCCGGCGATTTCCATTTGTTGTATAAGCGATATCGTTGCGGCGTCAGTTTTCTGACATTGTCTAATGGTCGCAGCGGCATCCACAATGCTTTTTGTCAGGGATTGTTTTCCAACCTGTTTCTGACGCTCTTTAAGTGAGGTATTTACACCACGATTAAAGAATTGCGCGACGGAAACACGTTGCTCCACCAGTTGCGAGCAAAGCTGTAGATCTTCAAAAATGCACCCTGCATTCCCTGCGGCACGTGCATCAATGGCACGTTGGTCGGAGGATGAAATATCTCCAACACCGCCACTGTTGCAGGAAACCAGCAACAGGGTAGAAGCCAAAAAGAGAGCGGAGAGAATTTTCACCGATCCACCTCGCCGAACACGATATCCATGGATCCGAAAACCGCTGAAATATCAGCAAGCTGATGCTGGCTCGCCATAAAATCTAGCGCCTGCAAATGGGCAAANCCCGGGCTGCGCACTTTNCAACGATACGGTTTGTTGGTGCCATCGGCGACCAGATAGACGCCAAACTCACCCTTNGGGGCNTCGACCGCGACGTAGACTTCGCCAGCGGGCACNTTCATACCTTCGGTATANAGTTTNAANTGGTGGATCAAAGCTTCCATCGANCGTTTCATATCGGAACGTTTTGGTGGCACNGCTTTACCATCGGTAGAGGATATTGGCCCCTGCCCCTCTGGCTCTCTCAATTTAGTAATGCACTGNCGCATGATACGAACGGCTTCACGCATTTCGTCCATACGGATCACATAACGGTCGTAGCAATCGCCATTTTTACCGACGGGAATATCGAATTCCATTTCGTCGTAACATTCATATGGCTGGCTTTTGCGCAAATCCCATGCAGCGCCTGAACCACGCACCATGACGCCAGAAAATCCCCATGCCCATGCATCGGCTAAAGATNTGACGCCGATNTCNACGTTACGCTGCTTAAAGATACGATTGTCNGTAAGCAATCCTTCGATATCANCTAAGGTTTGCAGGAACGNNTCGANCCACGCTTCAATATCGTTGATCAAATCATCAGGCAGNTCCTGATGGACACCGCCNGGACGGAAATAGGCAGCGTGCATGCGTGCGCCGCAAGCGCGTTCGTAAAACACCATCAGTTTTTCACGCTCTTCAAAGCCCCAAAGCGGCGGCGTCAAAGCCCCCACATCNAGAGCCTGCGTGGTAACGTTTAGAATGTGAGAAAGGATACGGCCAATTTCGGAATANAGAACNCGGATCAATTGGCCACGCCGTGGCACNGAAATACCAGCTANCTTTTCAATNGCCATGACNTAGGCGTGCTCNTGATTCATNGGAGCNACATAGTCGAGGCGATCAAAATACGGCAAAGCCTGCAAATAGGTCTTATGCTCGATCAGCTTTTCGGTGCCGCGATGCAGCAGTCCGATATGGGGATCTGCCCGCTCAACAACTTCGCCATCCAGCTCCAACACCAGACGCAATACACCATGCGCTCCCGGATGCTGGGGGCCGTAATTGATGTTAAAATTTCGGACGTTGTGTTCGCTCATCGTATTGGTTCCGCAAGATCAGGTTACAAGCTAGTTTCTGGCCAATTACTGGCTATTTGCTGGCCTTTTCATCGCCTTTGTTTTCATTCGGTAAATTATANTCGGTACCTTCCCACGGGGAAAGGAAATCAAAATTTCGGAATTCCTGACGCAGTTCAACAGGCTCGTAGACGATGCGTTTNAACTCATCNTCATATCGCACTTCNACATAACCNGTCAGGGGGAAATCTTTTCGTTGCGGATGGCCGTCAAAACCATAATCGGTCAACAGGCGGCGCANATCAGGATGNCCNGTGAACAAAATTCCGTACATGTCATAGGCTTCGCGCTCAAACCAGTTAGCGCCCACAAAGACGCCCGTCACACTTGGAATTGTCGTTTCTTCGTCGGTGACTACTTTTAGCCGGATACGGGCGTTCTGGGTTGGCGACAGCAAATGGTAGACAACTTCGAAACGCTGTTCGCGCTCCGGAAAATCAACACCGCATATATCGATGAACGAGATAAATCTGGTTTGTGAGTCGTCGCGTAAAAAGCGACAAACGCTCAACAATTCATCAGAAGACAGGTTTAAGCAAATCTGACCAAACTTTGTTTCGTGCGACAAAATTTTNTCNCCTAACTCAGNTAGAATATAGGACAACAGTTCAGCNAGATTATCGTCCTGAACGGTGCCGGTCTGATTTTGTTTTACGTTGTCAGTCATTGGGTTTCGCCGATCATCGTTCAATCGTGCCGATTCGGCGGATTTTCTTTTGCAGCAACATTACACCATAAAGCAATGCTTCAGCGGTTGGCGGACAGCCTGGTACATATATATCNACCGGCACCACACGGTCGCAGCCGCGTACAACTGAATAAGAATAATGGTAATAACCGCCGCCATTTGCACATGAACCCATGGAAATCACATAACGGGGTTCAGGCATCTGNTCGTAAACTTTACGCAATGCAGGAGCCATCTTGTTAGTAAGGGTTCCGGCAATGATCATCACATCGGACTGACGCGGAGAACCACGCGGTGCAAAACCAAAGCGTTCCGCATCATAACGCGGCATGGCCATTTGCATCATCTCAACGGCACAACAGGCAAGACCAAAGGTCATCCACATAAGGGAACCGGTTCGTGCCCATGTGATGAGGTCTTCTGTGGACGTTACCAAAAAGCCTTTATCGGCAAGTTCGGCGTTGATCTCTGTGAAATAGGCATCATCGCTGCCAATTGGTTTGCCAGTGGACGGATCAATAATCCCCTTTGGCGATTGGGCTATGAGGGTTGTTGCGCCAGTATTCATGTTTA
>JAESSK010000283.1 GCA_016764155.1 Rhizobiaceae bacterium | reverse complement strand
CTCTATCACGCAATTCTCGGATCGGCTCCTCTATTGGCCCGTCAGGACCCTCAGAAGAACGCTTCACACCCTATTCCTACTCTGCCGAGCCCCGAGCCGCATCAGCCCATTTTCCCGGCAACATATTATGTTGTTACCCAAAGAATAGCATCGAAGCGCCGTTTTTACCATCAAAAACATCTGTTGATTTAGGTTGCAATGCAACAAGGCGCGCTCTATATAGCCTCAGAGCAAAGGCACACAATGCTGTGCCCAATGTAGCTATGAGATTTTGGGAATTAGTTTAACGGTAGAACTACGGACTCTGACTCCGTCAATCCTGGTTCGAATCCAGGATTCCCAGCCATCCAAATCAACAGCTTAACAAATATTTTTGGCACTTAGGCTCATTTTAGGTTCATGTGAATTTCTAAACTTTGAGGGAAATCAGCAATTCCGAGAAGATAGTTGGCCTAATATTTAAAAATCCCTTCTATCAGATAGCCGACCGGATGGTTTGCGTGACAAGCGATTGCTAGCAATCGATAAAAAGGGAGAGCTTGAACCCAACACAATCGCTCGTTCAGCTTTTATTCTTGGTGCCGTAGCTGGGCCATTTCGCGCGCATACAAAAGCCGATAACAGGGAATATGTAGAAGTAAAAACAATTAGACAAACAGCTTAACATATTAAGATGTACATAATTTTACTGAAATTAACCTATTTAGTTACCAATTTTTAAGCATTCTAACTCTAATTGCGCTTAGACGAAACGGGGCCTTCGTCCCTAGCATGATGCATTTTCGTTATTTCGATAACATCGAATTTCTCTCAAAACCCACCTGTACTGGCACGCTGATCTCTTTCTTCGCCCCAGGGATAGCTCATCTGCACGTTCACTTTTTTCTTTTAAGGTTTAACATGCANAAACTAAACATTGCGGCCCGCATTTATTCACTGGTTGCACTTTCACTCCTTACCATCGGTCTGGTTGCCTATTTCAATATATCAAACATCAATTCCACGCGTGAAAAACTGCGCTCAGCAGAACTGATATCTGTCACCGACACTGCCGTCTCCATTGTGAAAGCACAGTATGATCGTAGCCAAGCTGGCGAATTGCCGGAGGCGGATGCAAAAGCTCTCGCATTGCAGGCGCTTAATGATATGCGCTATCGCGGCAAAGAGTATCTTTTTGCAATCGACACATCCGGTTTGATGCTTATGCATCCCATCGCAAAAAAATTGGTCGGACATAACCAGCTGGCNCTATCAGATCCAAACGGCAAGAAAATTTTTNTCGAGATGATTGAAGTCGCAAAAGCCAATGGTTCAGGCTTTGTTGATTATCTTTGGCCCAGAGCCGGTTCTGAAGAGCCGGTTCAAAAACTGAGCCACGTAGACTCATTCAAGCCTTGGGGCTGGATAGTTGGCACAGGTATCTATATTGACGATCTGCATCAGGCAAATTTTGATACAATGGTCAAACAGATCACTACGACGTTGTTGATTTCNTTGGGNCTTCTTGTNCTTGCATGGTTCATCGGACGCTCCATCACCAAGCCGGTAAAATCNCTAACTCAGACCATGGAAGCNTTGGCAGGNGGTGATCTGGAAGTTGAAGTGATCGGCGCCGACCGCAAAGATGAGTTGGGCGCGATGGCGCGCACGGTACANGTATTTCGCGATAATGCTTTGAAAGTTCANTCCATGGGCNAAGATAAGCATCGCAGCGANGAAGAACGGGNCAAAATGATGGAAGATCTCAGTGTGAGCTTTGGTCAGGTGGTCGATGCAGCAATTTCCGGTGATTTCACTGGACGNGTCNCAACAGGTTTTGCAGATGAGGAACTCAACCAACTTGCCACATCCGTCAACAANCTTGTTTCAACGGTCGACACCGGATTAAGCCAGACTGGCCAAGTGCTTGCAGCACTGGCTGATTCCAATCTTACTCAACGTGTAAACGGTAATTTCAAAGGGGCATTTGCCAAGTTAAAAGATGACACCAATAAGGTAGCAGATAATTTCTCAAATATTATCNGCAATTTGCGTGAANCTTCCTCTTCCGTACAAACGGCATCCGGTGAAATTCAGAACTCATCTACCAATCTCTCACGCAGAACAGAACAACAGGCTGCATCCGTTGAGCAAACAGCTGCTGCAGTAGAAGAGATCACGGCCACGGTTAAAACATCAACAGAGCGGGCTGAGGAAGCTGGTAATGTTGTNTCCAAAACCAAAGCCAATGCAGAACGTTCAGGCAAGGTGGTTGGTGAAGCTGTAGAAGCCATGCAGCGGATTGAAAAATCTTCTGACGAAATCGCCAACATCATTGGCGTGATTGACGAGATTTCTTTCCAGACCAATCTTCTGGCACTTAACGCTGGTGTTGAAGCAGCACGAGCCGGTGATGCTGGCAGAGGCTTTGCTGTTGTGGCTCANGAAGTGCGCGAACTGGCTCAACGCTCAGCAGAAGCTGCAAAAGAGATCAAAACCTTGATCAATACTTCCGGTGAAGACGTTAAAAACGGTGTAAAACTGGTGAATGAAACCGGCTCTGCTCTTAAATCAATTGTGACCGATGTTCAGGAGATAAATGAGCACGTACATGCAATTGTTGACGCGGCAAGAGAACAATCTTCCGGGCTTCANGATATCAATCAGTCAATCAATAAGATCGATGAGGGCACTCAGCAAAACGCAGCAATGGCTGAGGAAACAACTGCCGCCAGCCATACTTTGGCAGATGACGTGGTGAAGATTAATGACGTGCTGAACCAGTTTAGAATCTCTAACGGTTATCAANCACCTGAATCCGCACCCGAACATATGCGTTTAGCNTCGTAGGNATTTAAAACACAATTCCNGGCACTTAACTAAGGTTCCGTGCCGGGAATTAGGACGTGCTTGCAGATAATTTCGAACCATCACGAACGGTTTGTGGTGCGCCATTGAGTATCTCCATGGCAAAACCTGCCGCAGATATATAAAACACACAACCGGAGCAGGTATTAAGCCCATACAGATGCCCTGCCTCCTATAACGGAGCCATTATGAGCTGACTCTGACTCCGTCAATCCTGGTTCGAATCCAGGATTCCCAGCCATCTATTATATCTGGAATTTAGACGCAAAAAACCGGACCAGCTTCCAGAATTTCTGGAAAACAAGCCCGGCCTTTCACTCAGGACATTTGTTTAAAAATGCCTATGCAGCTCTTGCCATTTTTGCCGGCTCTGCCGGTTTTTTCTTAGCAGGAGCGTCGGATAAATCTTCATTGAGCATCGTATCAATCCTCTTAAGATTGGCTGCTAATGTCTGACTAGCCGCGATAGACGTTTGCGCTGTTTCCGCATTTTGCTGGGCGCCGGAATCAATCGTATCAATCGCCTGATTGATTTCAGCAAGTCCCAGCGATTGCTCTCGCGTCGCTTCAACAATTGCCGATATATTGGCATCAATTTCCTGAACCTCGATAACAATTGTTGCAAGCGCCGTGCCAGTCTCATTCACCAAAGACACACTGGCCTTCACTTCATCACTCGAAACATTGATGAGTTGAGTGATTTCCTTAGCGGCATTCGCCGAGCGCTGAGCCAGTTCACGCACTTCTTGCGCAACAACTGCAAAGCCCCTTCCGGCATCTCCGGCGCGTGCAGCTTCAACACCCGCATTAAGCGCTAAGAGATTGGTCTGGAATGAAATTTCATCGATTATCCCGATAATGTTGGCAATTTTACCAGATGAATCTTCGATCTTCGCCATTGCTTCAATCGCTTGGTTCACAATGACGCCTGACCTTTCCGCGTTGGCTTTCGTTCCAGCGACAAGCTTACTTGCGTCTTCTGCTCGCTCTGAGGAGGATTTCACATTGGCAGCGATTTCTGTCACTGCCGCTGCAGTCTGTTCCACAGCCGCCGATTGTTGCTCGGCTTGCGAAGATATCTGGCGCTCAAGATCCCCACTTGTCGCATGTCGAACGGTAATCCCCCCATTTTTAACGGGGTCCGCTTGTAGAATTACGCGGCTAGTTTCAATTTCATAGCGGGGGTTATCCCGCCAATGGCCATATTGGGTCT
>JAESSK010000282.1 GCA_016764155.1 Rhizobiaceae bacterium | reverse complement strand
GTGAAGTTAGCTGTTCGCTATTTTCACGTCAATTGATTCTTTTTCACTCACGACGCTTCCTCGGCTATCGCCTCGGGCCTCCGTGTGGGCGACGCATTAGCGCCGGTCGCTGTTTGCTCCCCCGCCTTTGGCGGGGTTGGAAACCGTTAGAGTTGTGTGAGGAAACCTTTCGCTAAGTTTGCCGTCTGGATAGGAACGCCAAGCGCTCAAAGAGATGTACGTCCTGTTCGTTTTTCAATAATGCGCCATGCAGTCTTGGGAGAACCTTTGTCGGGTCATCTCCCCTTAACGTTGCTGCATCGATGTCGTCGGAGACTAGTAGCTTGATCCAGTCCAGGGCTTCGGAAGTCGAAGGTTATTTCTTTAGGCCCGGCGTTTCGCGTATTTCGTAGAATTGGGTCAGAGCGGCACTCACCAGCGTCTTTTTGATATCCGGGTAATGCACATCGATGATTTTGGTCAGCACGTCGCTATTTGGGAAGCTGATATAGTGGAAAAAGCAGCGGCGCAAAAAGGCGTCGGGGAGTTCTTTTTCATTGTTCGAGGTGATGATGATGATCGGGCGGTTCCTGGCCTTCACCACTTCGCCGGTTTCATAGACATGAAACTCCATTTTATCGAGTTCCTGCAACAGGTCGTTGGGAAATTCGATGTCTGCCTTATCAATTTCATCGATTAGCAGAACCACCTTCTTCTCTGACGTAAACGCTTCCCAGAGCTTGCCCTTTTTGATGTAGTTTTTAACGTCCTGCACCCGCTCGTCGCCCAATTGGCTGTCGCGCAGGCGTGATACCGCATCATACTCATAGAGGCCCTGCTGAGCCTTGGTGGTGGATTTCACATGCCATTCCAGCAATTCCAGCCCAAGCGCGCTTGCGACCTGTTTAGCAAGCTCGGTCTTTCCGGTTCCCGGTTCCCCCTTCACCAGCAAAGGCCGTTCCAACGCAATCGAAGCGTTTACCGCGACCGTCAGGTCGTTTGCAGCCACATAAGAAGAGGTTCCGTCAAAACGCATATTTGTCATCTGTCATCCATATTTTTACAGCACATTTGGTCCATTGCTTAATTTACTAATTGGCGAAAAGCGCCAGAACAAGCCTTTTATTCAATTGTCGACCAAGGTGATCCTTGTCTTGAAACCCAAATGCATGAAATTAATTTGAAAATAACGCATTTCAGCCAATTATCACGCTTGCGGGGAGGAAATGAAATGGGTATACAATTTTTCTGTCCACCAAAAATATTCGGACAAATTGTTGGGGTGTGGCCAAGCGGTAAGGCAACGCTTTTTGGTAGCGTGTATCGTAGGTTCGATTCCTACCACCCCAGCCACCTAATTTCCTCTCCTTTTCCAGATCGCCTATCTTCGAGTATTGCTGCGAAGGTTCAATGGCTTACGTATTGTCTGTTTCCGTGGAGACTGTCGTGATAGTTCGACAGGAATGATGCAGTTGCAACATCTGAATTCGCAGTGTGTTGGAAGTTATTGCCTTGTCCAATTTGATAGCATGGTTTCGATTGGAAACTTTGAGCTCAATCCAATCATTGTCGAAAGGTTGGCAAAGGGCTGTTTTCAACCAGCTAGCGAAGATCCGCCGAGCNTGAAAAAATCCAGNTACCCTNACTCAGGAACAGCGCCTTCGAAACTAGATGATTTAGAGTGAAATTTTCCAATTACAGTCTGACTTACATTNCCAACAGTCTTTNCCTCAAAATCCNAAGACACTGCGCTCNATGAAATCTGCTGCNGCTTCACCCTTGAGGCTTCGCATCCATAGCTGATTGGTCATTGTTCGATAGAGTTCGACTGCTTCTGGCGAAGAACTTATCGTTGCAACCCCCAGGCGAATATTCGCGAACGCACCCAATCTGAACGGGCTAACGCCGACAGACGTACGATTCGCCTGCTTGAACATTTGGAGGCTCGCTCCCGGCATAGAATCTACAACTACGCCCAATTGAACACCGATAGGCTGGTTCCTAAGAATTTGCACAATGTTTTCAATCTCGGTTCGANCAACATCGCGGCGTTGTTGGACATTAACATCTGGTGGATTATGAGCGCCGACAAACCCAACCCGGAGGAACTGGTTCAGTTCTGCAGCCGAGATAAGGCCAATGATGTTGGGGGCACGTTCGCGAAATGACTGCTTACGTGCGTGCAAGATCTCGATCAATACATCCACATCACGAAGCGCTTTTTCTCGGTCGTCGACATCNTTGGGAATGCTCTCCATGAGAACCNNAGGTAAATACTCATCGTAAGTTTCTGTGGTGAGCAGATATGACACCGGGCCAAACAGAACCGTGATCTGATCCACATTTTCTTCAAGTTGGCGCATCCGTTCAAAAAAACTAATGGCAGAAGCGATGTATTCAACCCCCGCGCCCAATAAGGTGGGTAAGGAAACACCTAAAAGGTCAGCGATCTTTACCAGTGTGTCTATTCTGGCCGGGTTGCCTGATTCGTAACGATAGATAGCCGCACGCGATACGCCAGATTTGGTGGCCAGTTCTTCAGGGGTTAATCCAGCGCCCAGACGNAATGCTTTCATGCGCTGGCCNATTTCTTCAATCGATATACTATGTTCCATTGATAAACCCCCTCCATTTCCATCAATTAGGCAAAATAAGAGCGTCTATACGAATATGTATTTTTATCGCAAAAATCAACAATAAAAGAAAAATATCTCATTTTTGAGAATTGTATTGACTGTGAGAAAAAAGAAAAATACGTTCGCCGATCTAGATATCTATTTCAATTTCGGAGGGACGAATGAAAACTTTATCCAATGTGACGAAAGTCACTCTCAAAGCCATTGCCATNAGCAGCATGGTANTACTGACTGCTCCTATGAGCTTTGCCGCAGACTTCACAGCCAAAATCGGCCATTTGGAGTCTGATCAACAATCACGCCATATCCACCTTAAAATGGTAGCTGATCTCGTTGCAGAACGCACTGGTGGTGCCGTTGAATTTCAAATTTTTCCACAGGCACAATTGGGCAATCAGCGTCAAATGACTGAGGGCGTTCAATTGGGCACCATTGAAGCAACCGTTTCACCGGCTGCATTCCTTGGCGGCTTCAATGCAGCTGTTTCAGTTCTTGATATTCCGTTCCTCCTTCCTGCTGATGCAGATAAGGCGCAAAAATTACGCGANGGCGCATTTGGTGCAGCCCTGCTTGATACATTCAAATCGAAAGGTGTTGTCGGTGTGGCTCTTTGGCCAAATGGACTGAAAAACTTCACCTCAAACAAACCCCTTGATAATGTGAGCTCATTTGCCGGTCAAAAATTCCGTGTAATGGATTCAAAAATCCTGATCGAACAGTTTGATGCCCTTGGCGCATCTGCAATTGCTCTGCCATTTGGTGAACTTTATACGTCACTACAGACTGGCGTTGTTGACGGTCAAGAAAACCCACTTGATACAATTCAGCGTATGAAATTCCACGAAGTGCAGAAGCACCTGGTGATTTCTGAGCATGGCGCGATGGAAGACGTTGTTCTGTTCAACCCTGCATGGTGGGCAAGCCTTAAACAAGAGCACCGCGATGTGATTACGGCAGCCTTCAAAGAAGTTATCCCGGCATTGCGCGCCCATAAAGCAGAGGCCATCAAAAACGCTCTTGAAGTCATTAAGAAAAGCGACATCAAAGTTCGTGTAGCATCTGATGCCGAAAAAGCAGAACTGCGTACNAAAATGTACGACAAAGCACGTGCAGCGTATATCGAACGCGCTGGTGATGCAGGCAAAGACCTGATCGCTGTCTACGAAAAAGCCTATTCTGAACTACACTAGTTTCAGGTTAGTATTTGACGGGTAGCGAATAGAAATATCGCTACCCGTTTTTAATTCAACGCCAGACAAAAAATGCCTAGCAACGAAAGCTGATAGCCATGTTTATTCTCAGACGCGTAGAGCGGGTATTCCTCGTTTCACTCTTTCTTTCAATGGTGCTCCTGTTTGCACTCAATGTTGTTGCCCGTGAACTCGGTGGAACATTTGCCAGCCAACTTGCCTGGATTGAAGAAGCTGTTCGGTTGATGAATATATTTCTGGTTTTTGGTGCGCTTGGNCTGGCTTTGGAAAGAGGCCGACATGTGGGAATCGACACGTTGCGGAACGCATTGCCGGATCGCTATCGNATTTTAATTTGCAAAATCATCGATGTGATTGGNTGCGTTTTTGCAGCCTACATGGCCTATTTGGCTTGGCANTTGGTAATTTTCGTCCTCGCAACAGGNCAAAGAAGCCCNACACTGGATGNTCCAATGGGGTGGATCTATGCCGCTCCNGTGGGTGGTTTTGGNCTTCTNTCTTTGCGCTATGCNCTCAGNTTTTTNGGCGCAATTCAACGTTTCAATACNTATGACGAANCTGANGATNCAANCNCTNANGNNGGAGTNGCNNAATGATATTTCTTATAGNTCTNCTNGCAATNNTTCTACTCGTTNCAGGGTTTGAAATGTTCCTTGTATTNGGAATTCCNGCCCTTGCAACCAAGGCAATNTTTTACGGNTCCATGCCTGATCTGGCTTTCATTCAAAAGACGCTCGGCGGGATCAATCATACAACTTTGCTGGCCATTCCATTCTTCATATTTGCTGCCCAATTAATGGGATCTGGCCAAATCGCCAGCCGATTGACAGGACTTGTAAAAGCGCTGGTCGGTCATGCGCGTGGCGGTATGGGCTACACCGTCATTGGCGGCTCCATGGCTTTCGGTTCGGTTTCTGGATCGGCGCCAGCCACCGTCGCGGCAATGGGAAAAATGGTCTATCCGGAGATGCGCGCTGTCGGTTTTTCAGATCGTTTCAGCCTCGGTTTACTGGTCGCCAGCGCCGAAACAGCTTTGCTGATCCCGCCATCGATTACCTTCATCATTTATGGCTGGATGACGGGTTCATCCATTGCACGTCTGTTTGCAGGCGGGTTGGCCGTAGGGTTGGTTTTGGGCTTGGCCTTTGCAATCCTCGTGCGTTGGGAAGCAAAACGCAGCGGAGTAAAACCACTAAAGAGAACGACTGGCCTTGAAAAACTTCAGGCAGTGCGTTCTGCCGGCTGGGCGCTCGGCATGCCAGCCATCATATTGGGCGGCATTTATGGTGGCGTCTTTACGCCCACTGAAGCTGCTGCTGTAAGTGTTGTTTATGCAATTTTGGTGGAAGCATTTGTCTACAAGAACCTTACCTTCTCTAAACTGGTAGAGCTCACTGAGAAGAGTGCGATTTCCACCGCCACAATCTTTATTCTGTTAGCCCTAGGCGGTGTGCTTTCTTTCTTCGTTACACTGGCACAGGTGCCAACACATATCAGTGATTTTCTCGCCGCTATTGAAGCCGGACCAATCACATTCTTGCTGGTTGTAAACATTTGTTTCCTCATCGCCGGAATGTTCATTGATCCAAACTCTGCACTCCTGATTTTGGTGCCACCCTTATTTCCTGTGGCAATGGCGCTTGGTATCGATCCAATCCATTTTGGCATGGTTGTTACCCTCAATATCGGGATGGGCATGATCACACCGCCCTTTGGGTTGGACATATTCGTCGCGTCTTCAACCTTGAACAAGCCGGTGATGGATATCATCAATGGCGTATGGCCGTTCATTGTAGCCAACGTCGCTGTGCTCTTGATTATCACCTATGTGCCATCAATTTCACTCTTCATTCCAAACCTGATTTTCGGCCAATAGGGAGATTGATATTGTCTGCTTTAACGTCACAAACAGCACTAGAATCGCCTCCTGAAACCCGTCAGATTTATGAGGTTGATTGCACAGTAAAGAGTAATACGTCCGTGAACGGCGAATACCGCTTGCTAAAACTGGATGCACCGCAAGAGATTTTGGACTGCGAACCGGGACAGTTTTTCCATCTTCTTTGTCCGGTTAGTGGCAAACTCCAACCATATTTTCGCCGACCAATGAGTATTTATGGATACTATCCCGAAAAGGGTGAACTTCACTTTTTATATAAGATAGCAGGCGAAGGAACATCCGCCTTGGCTACTTTGCAACCGGGTAATTCTCTTAATGTTCTTGGCCCTTTGGGTAGCGGTTTTGAAATCAATTCGGATTGGAAAAACCTGCTGCTGGTTGCTCGCGGTGTTGGTCTGGCCACATTGGCCCCACTGGCTTTAGAAGCCCGTCGAAAAAACAAACAACTAACTGCCATTTGCAGTGCACGCTCATCCGACGTCCTGATGTCCATTGATTATTTCCGTAATCTCGGCGCTAGGGTCATCACGATTACAGATGAAGATGGCACCTCAAATATTGAAAATCTGCGTCAGTTGATCGAAGAACAGATCGAAGACACCGGCATTGATGCGATGTACACTTGCGGCTCGAACCGTCTATTAAAATTGCTTCAATCCATCGGTAAGCAGCACAACATTCCCGGTCAAATAGCTCTTGAACAGCAAATGGCTTGCGGCATCGGGATGTGCCAGTGCTGTGTGCGACCATTCCAGCGAGATGGGAATATTGTTCAGGAACGTGTCTGCAAAGAGGGACCTGTTTTTGACCTTCAGGAGGCGATTGGATGTTAGATCTTACAACTAAAATCGGTTCACTGACCCTCAAAAACCCTATCATGCCTGCGTCTGGAACCTTTTCAGAAGACTTGGCTCAGGTTTTTGATTTGGATGTTTTGGGAGCTCATGTGACCAAGACAATCACCCGTGAAAAACGAAATGGAAACCCAACACCGCGCGTTTGTGAAGTCCGTGGGTCCATGCTCAATTCTATCGGCATCCCTAGCAAGGGCGTCGGTGCATTTATCGAAAATGTCATTCCATTTTATGGTGATTATGATGCGCCATTGGTTGTTAGTATCTCGGCAGGAAGTGCTGATGAATTTGTCAGGCTCTGTGAAGAGGTGAGTGTCACCGGAGTGGACGCCATCGAGGTGAATATCTCCTGCCCGAATATTGAAGAAGATGGCAAGGCATTTGCCATGCGACCTTCAACGACCGAAATGGTTATGAAGCGATTGCGCGATGCAACTGATCTCCCTCTTTGGGCAAAGCTAACGCCGAATACGGGTGAAACAACTGAGGTTGCAAAAGCCGCAGAAGCAGCTGGCGCAGATGCGCTTGTGGTCTCAAATACATTGCTCGCCATGGCCATCGATATCAAAACACGCAAGCCAAAACTTGGAAATTTGATGGGAGGGCTTTCGGGACCGGCATTCAAACCCATTGCTTTGCGCATGGCATTCCAATGCGCCAAGTCAGTGGATATTCCCGTCATAGGGTGTGGTGGCATAGCGTCCATTGAAGACGTCATAGAGTATTTAATTGCAGGTGCGTCCGCAGTACAAGTTGGAACAGCCACCTTCATCGAACCTCAAATTATGGTTAGGCTGATCGAAGAATTGCCAAACTATCTGAAGTCACAAAACCTCTCTAGTATTTCTGAATTAATTGGATCAGTTCTGGATGAAGAGGCTGCTGATGGCCTCGTATTTATGGAGGCGGCTCCATGAATGTAGGAGACGTAACCAGCCCTCAAAAGAAACACGCATCCGAGTTTGATGGCGCAACAATTGCTGCAAAACTGTTTGACGATATCGCTTCATTTAGCGCCGATGATGCAGGGGTGAGTAGGCCTGCATATTCAGAAATTGAAACAAAAACACTTAAATATCTTGAGAAATTTGCGCTCAAATTGGGTCTTGTTGTTGAATATGATGCGGGGCAAAATGCCGTATTTTGTCTGCCAGAAGACGCCGGAACAACAGGATATATTCTGGTTGGTTCCCATGTGGACAGCGTGCCTAACGGCGGAAATTTTGATGGGCTTGCTGGTGTCGTCGCTGGTTTGATTTGTCTGGCGCGTGCTAAATTTGAAGGCACAAACTTCCCCCGCCCGGTTAAAGTCATAGCCATGCGAGGCGAAGAAAGCGCATGGTTTGGACCTTGTTATATTGCGTCCAAGGCGCTTCTTGGAAAACTGGGTGAAGATGAATTAAATGCGCCACATAAGGGCGATGGTAAGGGGCTCTTTGTTCATATGGATGCCATTGGCGTTGATATGGAACGCGTTGCAAAACGAATCCCGTTGCTGGATACAAAAGACGTTCATTCTTATATTGAACTCCACATCGAACAGGGGCCGCTTCTTGTCGAGAAAAACATGCCAGCTGCCGTTGTTTCTGGAATTCGTGGAAATATCCGCTACAAAAACATCAGATGTAGCGGGGAAGCCGGGCATTCAGGAGCTGTTCCCCGCGCCTACAGAAAAGACCCGGTTCTTGCCATGGCAGACTTGCTTTTCAGGCTTGATGAAAGCTGGCTTACGATCTTGCAAAAAGGCCAAGACCTGGTTTTGACCTGCGGCATGGTTGCAACAGACCCGCAAAAGCATGCCCTAACACGCATTCCTGATCTGGTGGACTTCAGCATCGATTTTCGTAGTCAAAGTGCGAAGGCGCTGGGCGAAATGCGGGAACTTTTAAATCGGGAAATTCGAACCGTCGCGACAGAAAGAAATGTGCAGTTCAATCTCGATCCTGAAATGCATACGGCTCCGGCACTTTGTGATGCCGGGATGGTCGATGGTTTGTCTGCTGCGATGGCGCGGGTAAATCTGGAACCCTTTACCATGCCATCAGGTGGTGGCTATGACGCCGCTGTTTTTGCCAATGCTGGCATTCCTTCTGCAATGATTTTTGTGCGCAATCGGAACGGGTCGCACAATCCTGATGAAGCAATGGAGATATCTGATCTGATCGCAGGCTCAGACATTATTTACGAATATCTGAAGGGTGCAGCTACATGATATTTTCTGAAGGAATAAAAATGCTTCCCAGCTCATTCCCGAACCGCGAACCCGTCGCTAAAATGACAGCCAAGATACTTTTCGAGATCGACGCCGTTCATTTTCGTCCTGATAAACCGTCATGTTTACATCGGGTGGTCATCCACTCGCTTGGTCTGGAAAACATGGTGGCCTAACTGAAACTTCCGCTTGGAACAACAAGGAATAGTACAATGAGGATTACTGAACTTGCGAATATCATCGAAAACAATGGCAAAGGCGCTCGCGCCTATGTCGAATGCAGCCGGGTAGCCCGAATAAATATCGTAGAAATTCCCGAAATGGCCACTGCCTATTTCTTGCTTTCTGTTGCATGTGACAGGTTTGTCGATGCCTATGATGATCAACCACTACTCAGCCAAAATGCCGAGGATGAATTCCTAAACTTCAAGAGTTATGTTGATCTGTTTGAAGCGGCAGAAATAAAAAATTCAGAAGTCGCAAAACTTAATGCTCTAAACGAAGTCGCAAGGCAGGTTGCAGAACATAAACACTATCGCTCTGAGGTGTGAAGCAGCCACATCTAGTGCGAACATTTNCGGGAAGTTAAACCCATCGGCACATCGTGGATTTAGCGGTTCTGAGGTCAACATAATTACCCGATTCAAAAGGGGAACCGCTGACGGCTGGTGCTCGGCAATTTTTTCTATGTTGCCAGTTGAAGAACAATCTCAGCCCCCATGGATGATGCTGTATTGAACGACTGGGTAACCGATACAAAAAATGTCTCAGCTACGTCCAGTCAATCTTGTAGACGACGATCTGATCAATCAATCCCTCATCCACATCATGGNGNAGTCTTTGAAATGACGAGCACTCCAGTGTTCCCTCGATATGCCGNCATCATANNNTTGTGCATAATTTTANCAAAAAGNTTACGGGATATTCGGTCAAAATCTTTTTATTAAGATGGGCGGAAGATCAAAGTATCTGGCTTAGAAACAGCTTTGTGCGTTCGTGTTGAGGATTGTTGAAAAATGCGTTGGGTTCNTTTTCTTCGACNATAAGACCCTCATCCATAAAGATCACNCGGTCCGCAATGGTTTTNGCGAAACCCATTTCNTGGGTTACCACAATCATGGTCATTCCGGTATTGGCCAACTCGACCATCACATCGAGAACTTCCTTAATCATCTCGGGATCAAGAGCCGACGTTGGTTCATCAAACAACATNATTTTCGGGTTCATGCACAANGAGCGGGCGATGGCCACGCGCTGCTGCTGACCGCCTGACAACTGGGCGGGGAACTTATCCGCTTGCTCGGGTATCCTCACCCGTTCGAGATATTCCATGGCGCGTTTTTCCGCCTCGACTTTGGTCAGTTTNCGAACCCAGATCGGNCCCAGCGTCAGNTTNTCCAAAATNGTGAGNTGNGGGAACANATTGAAACTNTGAAANACCATGCCAACTTCGGTNCGNATATGGTCGATGTTTTTNAGNNTNTTATCCAGCGTNATNCCNTCAACNACAATNGAACCNTCCTGATGTTCTTCGAGATGGTTGATGCACCGAATAAGGGTTGATTTACCCGAACCGGACGGGCCGCAAATCACAATACGCTCNCCCTCATGCACCACCAGATTGATGTTCTTCAATACGTGAAAATCGCCATACCATTTATTGACTTCATTCAGGTCGATAATGACATCACTGGAAGCNGCAGACGCAAGTTGTCCGTTGGTTCCCTGCCGGGCTTTGGTTTTTGTATTGGTCATGTTCCCTCCCCGGTTTTCCAGATCAATTTCTGTGNCCNGTTGCAAGCTTTGCTTCNANATGGCGNCTGTATTTGGACATGGCAAAACAGATGATGAAAAACAGTATCGCGCCAAAAACCANNGGTTCTTTNTGAAGTCCTATCCAAGGCGTATCCTTGCTGATTGCTCGCAAAATATTCAAAATATCAAACAGGCCAATGATTGAAACCAGAGTTGTATCTTTCAACAAACCAATGAAGCTGCCGACAATATTCGGGATCATATGCTTCAATGCTTGCGGCATGATAATCAGCCCCATAGTNCCCCAATAACCCAGCCCGATNGTATGGGCGCCNTCNTATTGTCCCTTGGGGATTGCCTGCAATCCAGCCCGGACAATTTCCGCAATATAGCAAGCATTGAACAGACAAACCGCGATGATAACCTGCACCAGTTTGTTGAGTTGGAAGCCTTCAGGGACAAACAGAGGGAACATTGTTGTGGCCATAAACAGCACGGTTATCAGCGGCACTGAACGAAACAGTTCGATAAACGCCGTGCTAAGAACACGCACCACCGGAAGCTTCGAACGGCGGCCAAGAGCAAGGAAAATTCCACCGGGCAGCGCCGAGGCAATGCCGATACCGGAAATGACAAATGTCAGGAATAATCCGCCCCATTTGGTCCAGGTTACGTTTTCCTCTGTCCAGCCTAACTGCCAGATGAATGCCGCGACAAGAGCAACCAGGAGCATGGCAAGAAGGATATTGCGCTGTTGTTTTTCAGGCGCATCGCTTTTACCGATCTTGCGAATGATGAAACTCGACAGGCCCCCACGGTTGAAATATCCGGTGATCGCATTTGCAATATTGGCTGCAAGGCCAACGATTGCAGCAGCGATCATCACCTGCATGAAGATGCCTTTTTCACCGCCGGAAAACAGATAACCGGCAAGGAACGGATAAAGGGCAACAACGGACAGCCCAACTAAAATCTTGCCTCGCACACGCGGCAACCAAAGAGGGATCATCCAGATGATCAACAGCACGCCGCCAAGATTGACCCGCCATAGTTCATCACGGGGATAGCGGCCATAGAAGATATTATCGAGCCAGGCAATGACCCCGGCCCAGCAGGCTCCGTCAATACTGACTTTGAAGCATTCTCTCCTTGTTTCGGCGATCCAAACCCCGTCAGAAANCCCCCAAATCCAGAGNGNTTTAACGGCAAAGAAGATGGCANTCAAAACNAGAACNGTGAGAACACTGCTGAANAGCGTATCGAACAGGTTTATTTTCAGCCAGCCAAGCAATGAACTTTCGTTCATCGGCGGCTTTCTGGTCGGAGTATCNTTTGTTCTGACATATGCCATGATCAGCGCTCCACCAGTTGGACACGTTTGTTGTAAATATTGAGAAAGAACGAGATCGTCAGACTNACGACCATATAAAAGCCCATGGTCATGCCGACAATTTCAACCGCGTGACCTGCGGTATTCAAAGACGTTTGCATATAGACCGCCACCAGATCGGCATACCCAATGGCGGTNGCAAGAGACGAGTTTTTAACAACATTCATCCACAAACTGATCATCGGCGGCACGATTGCCGGCATTGCCTGTGGAATAACAATCATCTTCAACACCTGATTTTGTCNAAGACCAATTGCCANTGCCGCCTCGGTTTGCCCCTTATTAACGGACTGNACCCCGGCCCGCACAGATTCTGCCAGATACGCAGAATGATAGACAATCAACGCTGCCAGTAATGCGATAAAGGCTCTGGGGAGCGATGCTCCGCCGGTAAAATTAAACCCGTCTATTTTTGGAATGTCCCATGTCATTGGCGACCCGGTCATCAGAAAAACCAGTCCGGGAGGGATGATGAGCATTGCCATAATTGGCAGGAAAGTCGGTATATTCTCGCCGGTTTTGTCCTGACGTTTTTGCGCCCAATTTTTGTAGATATAGGCAGCAATGAATGCAATCGCGAGGGCGACAAAAGTTATCCAGAGCAAATCACCGGCGACAGGCCATGGCACATATAACCCACGAATGTTCAGCATCACCAATTCTGCGCCCATTGAGAGATCAAGGCTCTGCTTGATCCGGGGCAGCACGGCATAGATCACCGAATACCAAAAAATNATTTGTATCAGCAACGGAATATTACGGATAATTTCCACATAGGCCAGAGCAACATTTGAAACCAGCCAGTTTTTAGAAAGCCTCATAATGCCGACGAAAAACCCCAAAAACGTGGTCCCGACAATGGCCAGAAACGATACATAAAGCGTGTTGAGAATGCCAATTAAAAAGATGCGGCTATAGGTGTCTTGGCCAACNGTAAAAGAGATTAGTTTAAAATCAGGNTCAAAGGGTGCCTCCACATTCAGGAAATCTAACCCAAAACTCAAACCGCGCTTTTCGAGATTTCCCGAGGTGTTGGATATCAAAAACCACGCGACCCAGCCAACAATTAGCGCAGTAATAATTTGATAGAAGACCGATCGAACGCGCTCGTCATGAAAAAAGTCGAATTTTTCAACAGGTTTAGCGCGTGCAATTTCTTTGCGATTATCGTTGATCGCCACGATATGTATCCCCGGATATTTTTACTATTTTTATTTTTATTGTAACTTACCGGCACCGGATTAATTCAAAAATTAGCCCGGTGCCGGTTTGGTAGTTTAAACCGCCTATATCGCTACTAGCGCATAGGAGGAGAATACATCAGGCCACCCTTGGTCCAAAGAGCATTGGCTGATCCTGCACGNGGAATACCAATCGCTTTTTCGCCATTACCAATATATTTCTCATAAACTTCGCCGTAATTGCCTACCATCTTGATGATGTTATAGGCCCAATCCTTATCAAGGCCGATGCCTTCATGAATGTTCCCTTCAACNCCCAATACACGGCGAATTGACGGGTTTTTGGAATTGGCACGNANATCATCAACATTAGCACTGGTAATGCCAAGCTCTTCAGCATTGACCATTGCGAACTCAGTCCATCTGACAATATCTGCCCACTGGTTATCACCATGGCGCACTGCCGGAGCCAAAGGCTCTTTGGAAAGTGTGTCAGGCAAAATCAGATGATCGCCCGGAACTGGAAACGCTGCCAGATTGCCAGCCAAAGCTGATTTATCNGCAGTCACCGCATCACAACCGCCCTGCAGGTAAGTTTCATCACGAACGTTATAATCTTCAAATGTTACCGCGCTGATATTGAGATCNTGAGTACGGCTGAAATCTGCAAGATTTGATTCTGTGGTCGTTCCGGTGGTCACNCATACTTTAGCGCCTTTCAATTCAAGGGCGTTAGTGATGCCGCTGTCTTTACGGACTGTGAAGCCCTGACCATCATAAAAATTAGGTGTTAGAAAATCGATGCCAAGCTGAGTATCGCGAGACATTGTCCATGTTGCGGTACGTGACAACATNTCGGAATCGCCATTGGCAAGAGAGGTAAAGCGCGCCTGACTGCTGACTGATTGAATTTCCAGTTTTGTCGGGTCACCAAAGATCGCAGCAGCAACTGCATGACAGACNGAAACATCAATGCCCTGCCAGTCGCCTTTAGAATCAAGGAAATAAAAGCCCGGTGAAGCTGGCCCAACCTGACAGCGTAGGTGTCCGCGTTTTTTAACAATTTCCAGTGTGCTTTCCGCAGATGCCGATGTGGCACCAGTAAGCATCANNGCTACGATAGTCGCTGCGGATGTAAGTAATGTAGTGAATTTCATCTGAGTGTTCTCCCCTTAATGGATTATTGTTTACAAGTTATCAGTAGGAGCAAATAACAATGTTTGGTAACAGCTTTATGACTGACCAATTATACTCACTCCCTTGTTCTCCCACAAAAAAGCTATTGCGCAGATCATTGATGGTCCAATACCTTTAACAAAGAAANGTCATGCAAAATTTGCATGACCTTATTTNTTAGTATCTTTTGATATCAGTACTTGCCAGAATTTTTCAGTTTTGGGTTCCGCGTTTGGTTCATAACAAAAAATCTTGATATCCAATAAAATATCATCTTCCTTGGTTGCAGCACGCACCAAGCGNCCCTCTGCAAGATCATCTTCAACAACCGATTTTGGCACCCAGGCAACGCCATATCCTTCAAGAACCATGGCTTTAATCGCNGCAGCGATTGAAGATTCATAAACCGGTTCAAAATTTAGATCGCCATAGCGTTTCTCGATATGTGCTTTGATTGGCCAAACCAGNGGATGAGAATAAGTATGCAAATANGGAATAGAACTGCCCGGCTTAGCNGTTGGAAGCCAAAATCGCGGNTTGCCGTTNTCATCGGGACTGACAATGGGAATTAATGTTTCGGAGCCCAGCAAAAGGGAACGGAATTTATCNGTGTCATTGATAATGGTTCCAGTAGGGTCTTCATAACAGACAAAAAAATCAACCAGTCCGTCCTCCAGAGCACTGAGATATTCGTCAACATTACCATAACCAGTTCTGACGCTGAACGCCTCAGTTACAATGGATGGTTGCAGATTTTTCAACCATGCGGGAATGAAATACCGTGCCAGAGTACTCAGGGTCGAGAATCTGATTTTATCATTTTCCGCTTTGATCTGTTCTTTGACATCGCATCGCGACTGACCAGAAAGACGAACGATCTCTACAGCAATGGGTTTGAACACCTCACCCGCGCCCGTAAGTCTAGTGGGCTGAAAAGATCGATCGATCAGTTCCGCCCCAACCCAGCTTTCCAATGATTTGATACGCCTGCTGAAAGCAGGTTGAGAGACAAAACGATGCCCGGAGGAAATACGAAAATTTCCCGTTTCGCAGAGAGGAAGAAAATCCTCAAGCCACTTAAGTTCCATTGTTTTCACCCACTTCGAACCTAAATACGCGGAAAAACCAGACATTATGCGCTGGCGGAGGAATTCGTATCAAACCATATCTAGGCTGATAACGCCCCGCTGCCAATGGTAATTACTGATGAATTTTCCCCACAATATAAAACCGAGTGTTCGCATGTCCCGGGTGTTCGCATGCCGTTGTGTAAGTGCATTGTTTTGCTACCTCTAATATTTCTGAGGATGAAATGAAATAAGTGCTTGCCATCGATCAAGAACAGGCTTTGTATGGCGCTCGAAATAATTGGATTTAGGGGCGTTCGCGCGTAATTTTCTGTCTACCTGTGACGTGCTTGTCATATTAAATGTCTATATGACTTGCTCGTCTCACTAAGCGGCGATTTCGAAGGCAAAATAATGACTGACATTCCTCCTTTCTCTTTGCCAGGGCGCTTCTGGCGCGGCAATCTACATACCCATTCAACGCTTTCGGATGGCGCTTTGCCAATAGAAAACGTCGTCGAATCTTACAAGAATGCGGGTTATGATTTTCTCATGATGTCAGAGCATTTTGTTAATGCATTCAAATGGCCGGTAGCAGATACGCACGCTATGCGATCGAACAGTTTCACCACCATAATCGGGGCAGAATTACACGCGCCAAAAACCAGCGTTGGAGAACTCTGGCACATCCTGGCAGCAGGACTTCCATTGGATTTCGAGCCATGTGGCAAAGACGAAACAGGCCCCGACATTGCTAGAAGGGCTGCCGACGCCGGCGCCTTTGTCGCCATCGCACATCCTGCATGGTCACAGCTGACAATGGAGGATGCGAATAGCATTGATGTGGCCCATGCGGTCGAGGTT
>JAESSK010000281.1 GCA_016764155.1 Rhizobiaceae bacterium | reverse complement strand
TGGTGCGGCAGTATTAGCGGTTTGGGCGGTGTGGTCGCGGTAAGTTCTGATCCAATTGGTGCAGTCAGGATCAGTACCGTTGAGTACATTTGCCCCATGCACCGCTTCCATCTCTGCCGGACGGCAAGGGTTCATGATGGCCGAGGTCATGCCGGAAGCAATCACCATAGGGATAAAGGCTGCGTTAATGCCGTGGCGGTGAGGCAGGCCAAAGGAGATGTTGGAGAGGCCGCAAGTGGTGTTCACACCCAATTCTTCGCGCAAGCGCCGTACCAGATGGAAAACCTGCTGACCGGCACTGCCCATGGCGCCAATCGGCATTACCAGCGGATCAACTATAATGTCATAGGGTTTGATGCCGTAATCTGCGGCGCGCTCGACGATCCTTTTGGCAACTTCGAAACGCACGTCCGGGTCCATGGAAATACCGGTTTCATCGTTGGAAATCGCCACTACCGGAACATCGTATTTTTTTGCGAGTGGTAGAATTGCTTCGAGTTTTTCTTCTTCGCCGGTAACCGAGTTAATCAGCGGACGACCCTTTGCGACCCTTAATCCAGCCTCAATTGCCGAGGTAACGGATGAATCAATTGCAATCGGGGTATCCACCAATGCCTGCACAATCTCGATGGTTTTCACCAGCAAGGGAGGTTCGCTCTCATTGGGATTGATTGAGGTAACGCCCGCATTGATATCGAGGATCGATGCGCCGGCAGCAACTTGCGCCAAGGCGTCACTCTTTACGGTATCGAAATTACCCGCCTGCATTTCGGCCGCAAGTCTCTTGCGGCCGGTAGGATTAATCCGTTCGCCAATGACGCAGAACGGTCTGTCAAACCCGATGATAACTTCTTTGCTTTGCGATGCCACAATTGTATGCGTCATTTTCAAATTCCCTTTTAGAATCTGTGACCATACAATTTGCGCGCATCATGCCGAAGTTATAGGGTCAATCTCAGTTGGTATTAGCATATAAAGATGTCTTTATATCCCATGTGCCGCGTTCTTCAAGCCATTGTGAGGATTTCTTTACGCCGCCAAACGGAAAAACGTGTATTTGTTTGATTGGAGAGGCTTTTCCGTGTGTTTTAATGTGGTTTTCAATCGGGTCTACAATCTCATTGGGATCAAACCCTGCAACCATAGACATGATCGCTGAACCGCGATTCTTCAAAAACGAGATCGAATTGCCCACGCCGCACATGGCAGCAAACTTGATCAAAGTGGTGATCTTGGCAGGCCCGGCAACGCCCAAATGGACGGGCAAATCGATGCCATGTTCAGCCAAGCTATCTGCCCAGCTGATAAAGCCGGATGCATCAAAGCCGAACTGAGTGACAATCCGCAATTCCATATCGGAGCGATTGGCGAAGGATTTCTTCAATCTCAATGCTTCAAGTGCCACTTCTTCAGAAAAATCAGGTGATCCTTCCGGATGGCCCGCAATGCCCATATGAGTAATGCCGTATTTATCAAAAAAGCCGGTTTCCAAAACTTCCATCGTGGAAGAAAAATCGCCAGCCTGTTTTTCAAGACCGCCACCAATAACCAACACATCGGTAATGCCAGCTTCATTGGTCATCATCTTGATGCGTTCTTCCAGCGCTCCCTTGGTAGTCAGCCTGCGAGAGGCAAAATGGGGAACGGGCGTATAGCCGAGTTCGGCAACGCGCTTGGCACCAGCCGTCAGTGTTTCCGCGCTATCTGTACCGATGTCTGTAATATAGACACGGGTTTTAGCCGGAAACAGACCGGGCAGGTCAGCATTTTCCACAGCCTGTTTAGGCGACACTTCAATGGAGGCTGCAATTTTATCAGTCATTTGTATTTCCTTCATAACCACCAATTTTCACAAGGGAAACGAGGCGGTCTTTGTCATAATCATTTTCAAGTTGAGCTTCTGCTTTGTCTGCTTCTGCTTCCAGATCGTCACCCACATCCACCGGAGTGGAGCGACGCCATTGTTCCAGATATTCATCCGAACCGGCAGCACCTGTGCGCATCGCGCACATGTCTATCGCTTCGGTGAAACGTAGGGACAATTCTCTTTTGGCAACCAGCTTTCTGCTTACCTTTACAATCACTTGAGCAGGGATATCCCGCCAGTAGACAATCGTTAATTTAGCCATGAAAAATCCTAGTAACATCGTGACAATGTTGAAGTTTTACCCGTAGCNCTAAGCCGGGTACGACACTGGCACATTCAAACACGACAAAGGCACCAGCGACAATGAAAATTTCGCAAATTGTATACAATTTGCGTCGATTTAACTCATTTCCCCTGCTTTTCAGCTCTCCTGCGGCAGCAAATGTATAAATACGGAGCCAGTAAAGGACATTGCAAGCTCATTTTTCTGATGATCCGTATAGGCTTCATGATCGACGGTTAGGATATAAGTGCCCGGGCGCGACGCGCTTTCNCGTATTTCCTTNTTNCNNTTGAAATAGGTNACGCGCTCGCCAGCAAACACCGGACGCATCCAGCGCAAATCCTTAAANCCCGGCGAGGGACCAAGTTCGACCTTCGCGACATTATCGTCAAAATAGTCGGGCAGCGTGCGGGCTGCATATTCCCGCTGCATTTTCATCCACACTGACGTTGTGTGCCAACCAGAAGCGCATAATTTGCCAAACAGGCTGCCCTTGGCTGTCTCTTCACTTAAATGGAAATCCTGTGGATCAAATTTTTCGGCAAAGCGAATAATGACTTCTTTGGTGAAGGTGTAGCTGCCGATTTCACATTCAAAACCCGGTTTAAGAAAGGGAGGTAAGTTGTCCATATGATTCAGCTTTCGCTCAGGGAGTAGTAGCCGAAATTCTTCATTTCAAGCACCAGTTCGCCGTTTTGATTGTAAATTGTGTGTTCCAGCTCCGAAATNCCGATATTGGGAAGNGATTTGGAATCCCGCACAGAAACGACGACCGTCTCACCGCTGAGCGTATCTCCCGGACGTACGGGTTTTTTCCAGCGGCAGTATTCTACGCCCGGCGCACCTTGCGATGTGGANCCCAAAATGAANGCATCACACATCATTCGCATCACAATNGCGCAGACANGCCATCCCGATGCTGAGAGCCCGCCCAGCATCGTTTCTTTCGCCGCCTCTTCATCCAGATGATAGGGGGCCGGATCGAACTCNTCCGCGAATTCAATGATTTCTTCCTTGGTCACNGAGCGAGGCCCCAAAGGGATGCAATCCCCTGTTTTTAANGTTTTTTTCGTCATCAAATTCTTTCAATACAGTCNTATATTCAAGTCGAAANGAACATGGTTAACCAAACATTAATTTCGACCTTTGGCTTATTGTGCCAATGAGATATACATTATTCCGAGAAGTTGGTTAGGGGTTATTTTACTTAGGTCCTGACCCTCTACAGTTGGCGGCAGGTGTGGGATTTTAGTTTGTNATGAGCATGGGTTTTTCAATATCGAGGATGGCGCGTGGCACCGTTCGAACGTTCCTTACTTTGGCATTGGCTGCAAGCNTTNCNGCTTGNGCNCAACGTCCCGACGAATCTGNNGGCATCCGCACCTTACTCCCTATGGAAGCGGTAGAAGAATCAACCATTCTCAAAGCTTCTATCGGNCTTGAATCNANNANCAAAAAATCNAGCGATGGTGTTCACACNGTNTTGGCGCTTTCATCCGGCGGTGCTGATGGNGCATATGGGGCAGGGGTGTTGGTTGGCTGGACCAAAAGCGGNACACGCCCTAAATTTGACGTAGTAACCGGCGTATCCACAGGCGCTTTGCAGGCAGTNTTGGCNTTTTTAGGCCCTGAATATGACCCNTTGCTGGAAGAATTCTACACAACGCTCGAACGCAAGGACATCTTGCGCAAAAGAGGTTTGGGCGGGCTTTTCGGTGATAGCCTCTATGACAGCAAGCCTTTGAAAAAACAAATTGAGCGGGTGGTCACACCGCAATTGCTAGCAAAAATTGCTGCTGAACATGATGCGGGGCGCCGCCTATATGTNGCGACAACCAATCTCGATGCTGGTAATCTGATCATTTGGGATATGGGCAAGATCGCCAAAGGCGGACGAACCAATAAATTATTGCATTTCCAAAAGGTGTTGCGGGCGTCTTCTGCTGTTCCNGCNTATTTTAAGCCTGTATACATAAAACCCCAGCGCGGCATTCANTTACGCCAGGCCCATGTGGATGGCGGCGTGAAAAAACCTGTTCTGGTCAGCGAATTTATGTTCCAGNCNNCNCTNCGGAAAAAAGCGCTTTATATGATCATCAACGGGTCGACCACCAAGTATAATGCCACNCATGCGGTNAAACCTACCCTTGNTGGAATTTCCAGAAAAACCATTTTGGAGATGATGCGCGAATTGCAGGATAACACCATTTATCGCAACTACGTGCTGGCCAATAATCAAGGCGCAAAATTNAGGATTACATCGATTCCCCCCACTTTCCCACAATCAGTCGATATGTTGAAATTCGACAATGTGAGAATGAAAAAGCTATTTGTGATCGGTCACAATGTTGGCCTATCAGGCATAAAAGCATGGGCAACAGAGCCCAGTTTGATTAGCAATGGCGAGCGCATAGCCGCGCGTTAGGTTCTTTATAAATCCGTCAGGTTTTGGGTCAAATCCCCATATCCGGTGACGCGGCGCTCATATTTTAATCCAAGAAATTCAGCAGCATCCTTAGCCTTTTGATCCAGTTCAGGGTCTTCTTCCTGNACCAGATAAACCAGCTTTTCATAATGCCCGAAATAGCTGTCCCGCAATTGCGGGTAGCGGTCCAGACCAAGCGGCTTGACCACAAACGCGGTAAACTGNCGGGCNAAAAANTCTGTNAGGTAAAAACTGCGCATGGCGTCATCGCCCTGTGCTGCAAAGACTTCATCCCCTGAAAAGAATGAATANCAATGGGGCCCAGCAATGCGCTCAACTTTGTATTTGTCGCAAACTTTATCAAGCATTCCGCCTGTGCCACAATCGGCATAGGCAACAAATATATTTTCAATACCAGCTTTGCGCGCTTCAAGGATNTCACGCTCCACTTCGCCCGGAATTTTATCNGGNCTGANGTGNAANANCGCAGGCAAACAGGTGAGATCNATATGACNAAGCCCGTTAGCCTCGCAAATCGCTAAAACTTCCCGCGCTATCGCCCCGCAGGCGATAACGCGTACTTTTTGTTTTAGCGCTTGTCCCACGGCTANGCAGAAGCCATTTGNTTGTGCTTTTTAGCCATGAATGCCTTGGCGGTTTCCACAGCNACAGCNGCATCCCGGCAATAGGCATCGGCCCCGATAGCNGCNCCAAATTCCTCGTTCAGCGGNGCACCGCCCACAAGNATNGTGAAATCGTCACGAATGCCTTTTTCAATCNTCGTATCAATAACCACCTTCATATAGGGCATGGTCGTGGTCAAAAGCGCTGACATGCCGATGATATCGGGCTTGTGTTCCTGAATGGCCGCATAGAATTTGTCGAAATCGGAGTTGATGCCGATATCATGCACGTCAAATCCGGCACCTTCCATCATCATGCCAACAAGGTTTTTGCCAATGTCGTGAATGTCACCTTTAACGGTGCCGATAACAATCGTGCCAAGCTTCGGCGCTCCAGTTGCCGCAAGTAATGGACGCAATATGAACATTCCGCCCTTCATAGCGGTTGCAGCTAAAAGAACTTCCGGCACAAACAGGATACCGTCTCTAAAGTCGATGCCAACAACCCGCATACCTTCGACCAGTGCTTTGGTAAGCACGTCATAGGGTGCCCATCCGCGTCCCAGCAGAATATTGGTGCCTTCTTCGACCTCTTCCTTAAGTCCGTCATAGAGATCGTCATGCATTTGCAGCACAAGATCATCGTCGCTTAGCTCAGAGAGAATAATCTCTTCTTCATCAGACATATCAAAATCCTTAGCCCGAAATTGTTGGTCATCCGCAATTAGGCGGATAGGTGCTATTCTATTTAGCAATCATAAATAATTTGGCAATGCCGATAATACGACCTTGGAGCAAAAATTTGCGACCATAATGCCATTTTGGTCGAAAATTCGGAAATACGCTAGCCCACGCCGCTTTGAGGCGATTTCTAATTTTTAAAGCGCCTAGGGTAAATTCAACCAAATTAAATGGAGATTAGGATTATGAACGCCTCTGACACCAAAAATGATGATAAACGCCCAGCCACTAGTGGTAAACGAAGAGCCCGCGGTGGTGCAGCCAGCCGCAGAGAGAGCAGAGGAACGCTCAATCTGGTGAGCCTTCCCGTCATCAAACGCGCCTTACCTCCCGTGGATTTGCTGGATGATGAGGGCGCCGATCTAATTCAAAACAACGCAGATATCCTGCTGGAAGAAGTAGGGATCGAATTCCGCGAAGATCCGGAAGCGCTAGAAATGTGGAAAGAAGCCGGTGCTGACGTTAAAGGCGAACGGGTGCATTTCCCCAAGGGGCTATGCCGTGAGTTGATGAAAACCGCACCTTCTAGCTTTATCCAACACGCCAGAAACCCCGCCCGTTCCGTGGAAATCGGTGGTCG
>JAESSK010000280.1 GCA_016764155.1 Rhizobiaceae bacterium | reverse complement strand
CAATAAAGAGGATGCGCTGGCTGTTTATGAAGCATTGATGTCTGCCGGAGCTGAATTCAATATCGTCAATGCAGGCTATCGTGCGATCGAATCGCTTCGCCTTGAAAAAGGCTACCGTGCATGGTCGTCTGATATCGGTCCGGATCACACGCCGTTTGAAGCGGGGCTTGGGTGGGCTGTCAAACCCTTGCACATCATCGCGAAACGCTGCTGCTTCATCCAGAAGCTTTTGCGCACGGTTGACGAAATGCCGGCCAGTCGGGGTTAGCGATAGACCCTTTGCCCGGTTACGCACGAATAATTTATATTCGAAAGTATCTTCAATGCCGCGGATTGCGGCACTGATTGCAGGTTGTGAAATGCCGATTTCCACCGACGCTCCCGTAATGCTGCCCGCTTTGGCAACGGCCACCACATATGCCATATGAGCCAGATTTAGATGCATGCCCTATCCTCAGAAAATCTTAATTACATCGATATCATATTCTAAAATACAACATTAATGCAAGTGCCATTATTATGAGGCATCAAAAACCCCTGAATTCTCCCGTTTAAGCGGTCCATTATAAGAAAAACAAAAGCAAATCCCTTTAATTATCGATTTGCCAAAAGAGGTGACCTGAGTCAGGTTATTACATCCTCGATCATGCGTTTGGGGAACTTGTCCAAGTATTTTTAGGAATTAACAAATATGTCCAGACCTTCATTTCTTGACAGAGATTTTTCTGACTATGATTTTCAAAAAATGTAGCTCAAATGAAGCTCGCTATGACTACAGGGTCTGACTATATTCCCTGGACGTCGCAAATGTCCGAATTTGGTCTCGAATACTGTCAGGTTCCAGGCAAGGATTTTTATACAGACGCTGAACTCTTCGTAAAAGGTCACCTTCATACTTGCGCCGATTTCGGTTTTGATACGGTCGATCTGATGTGGGACGTCTACAACATCGAAGTTGAGATGATGGGCGGCGAGATGACATGGTTTGATGATATGGCCCCGGCCATCAACAACACCCATGTGCTTGTTAAAACCGAAAAAGATCTGGCCGCGCTGAAAGCGCCCCATCCGATCAATTCTGGCCGTGCCCAGATGATCCACGATATTTTACACCTCTATCAAGAAGTGTCCGGTGGCCTAAGTGCGCCCGTTCGTTTCTGCGCTCCCTTTACCGCAGTATCTCATATGGTGGGCTTTGAGCGTTTGATCATTTTGATCCGTGAAGATCCGGAATTCGTCCATAAGATTTTCAAATATTACGTTGAAGAGGTCGCCGCTCCCTATCTCAACGAATTGTTCAAGGCTTTCCCAAATGCCAAAACCATCGGCTCCGATGCCATTGGTTCACTGGGCTTCATTACTTATGACATCCTCGATGAATTCTCCATTCCGTATATTCTGCGCATGAAAGAATTGACAGGTGGTGACAGTTCTCCAGTTGAGGTGGATTCATGGTGGGGCGATTCATTTACCAAAAACCCGATCGAGTTTTTCGAGCGTAAACTGCTAGTTGCGCCAAACCATCTGAAAGTTCAGGATCCTGATCTCTATAAGGTCGGCACTGTAATGTCGCGCAACTATGCCACCGAGCATAATTTACCGCTGATCTTTGGTGTGGGCAATGATATTTGCCATGAAGGCAGCCGTGAAGAAATTTATAAAGTGATCCACGAATACATGGAAGTCGGAAGCTCCGGCCCTATGGGTAATAAATTTGCGCTTTATCTTTGTTCTTTGAGTGCACAAACACCACCGGAAAATGTGCGCACCGTCATTGAAGCCATCAATGATTTCCGCAAAGGCGACCGCCCTTACGAAGGTCTGGTCGAATCCGGTGAGCGCTTGTGGAAAGATAATTCTGCAACCAAAATCGAAGGCGACATTCAGGTACAAGGTGCCGATCTTGGACCGGCCCTTGACGACAACATCAGACCTTTGATGGACGAAATCTATGAGGGTATTCTCGATTACGATAATGATCTGGTCGAAGAGCTTGTAGCCAACGCCCTTAATCAAAATATTGAGCCAGACGTTATTCTCGATAATTCCCTGATTAAAGCCATGGATACGGTGGGCGAAGAATTTGCTACCGGCGAATTATTCGTGCCTGAAATGCTGATGGCGGCCAATGCCATGAAGTCCGGTCTGGAAATCCTTCGGCCAATCCTGACCGCAAGAAAAACAAAACCAAAAGGCATCGTGGTGCTGGCAACCGTACAAGGTGATTTGCACGATATTGGTAAAAACCTCGTTGCCATGCTGCTTGAGGGCGGCGGGTTCGAAGTTTACGACGTTGGTGTGAATGCCGCTCCCGATAAAATCATGGCCGAAGCTGAGCGGGTCAACGCTGATATTGTTGGTCTTTCAGCGCTGCTCACAACATCAACGCCGTTCATGGGTAAAACCGTCACCGCCATTAAAGCTGCAGGACATACCTATCCTGTGATTGTTGGCGGAGCCCCGGTTAGTCAGGATTTTGCTGATAAAATCGGTGCTGACGGATACGCAGAAAGTGCGGTTGATGCGGTGGTCCTTGCCAAACGGCTGATGGCTGCAGCAGAATCTGCGCAGCGAGTATCGGCTTAATTCAAACGAATTTTAAAAGAGTGAGATTGATATGTCTGTTGATAACAACGGCCTGATTGTCATTGGTGAAAACATCAATGCAACACGCAAACTGAAAGCCAGCAGTCCGAGAATTGTTCTCGAGGGCAATGTGGCAAAAATCCGTTATGAAAATGCTGAAGGCAATGAAGCCTTTATGGACGTATCCGAGGTTTTTCCTTGGGATGAAGCTGATCGGATTAAGAAACCTGTTCCCCATGTTTCGCACGCNATTAAAACCAAAAANATTGANTATATTGGCGGCCTTGTTGCCGCTCAGGAAAAAGCCGGCGCTACCATCATCGACGTTTGCGTCGATGAAATTGCTGTTGATCCCGAGGAACGCAATGATTGGATGCGCTGGCTTTTGCCNGAAATTCAAAAGATGACCGATAAGACANTGGCCATCGATTCGTCTGATCCCGAGACCATNAANGTNGGNNTNGNNATTTANGANCAGTCNATCAGNCGTCCNGCCATGAACTCGGTCAATCTNGAGCCGGGCCGTGATGTGATGATCCCGCTGGCCAAAGAATATAACGCGCTGTTATTTGCCAATGGNTCTGGCCGCGAAACCATGCCGGCCGANGATAAAGAACGCGTCGAAAANATGAAAAACCTTATGGNCATGATGGATGATGCCGATATTCCAATGACCGATCGCTATCTTGATCCCTTGGTGTTCCCGCTCGGTGCTGGCCCTGAATATGGCNATCATTATCTTGATGCNGTGCGTGNTCTGCNTGAAGAATANCCTGACGTGCATATNTTCGGCGGNCACTCCAACGTATCNTTCGGTCTGCCGAANCGCGTTGTGGTCAACCACGCCTTCCTGGTACTTTCCATTCTGGCTGGTTGCGATACGTTGATGATTGATCCAGTGGTAAACCCTGTCTTCCCGCTGATCGAATTTAAATTAGCCAGCGAATCGTTATTGGGCAAAGATCAGTACGCCATGAATTACATCAAATATTGCCGCGCAGAAATCAAAGCCGCAAAGGCCGCTGCTGAGGCGGCTAAATAAAGTTGGTGACTTGATGGCGCAAATGATCACCGTAAAAATTTCTGGCAAAGCCGTTCAAGCTGAACGGGGTGCTAATTTGTTGGAAATAGCACAGTCTGCCCGGCTGGATATGACAGCTACCTGCGGTGCACGCGGTCGCTGTCGTTCCTGCCGGGTGAGATTGGTGCGTGGCAAGGTCAATCCGCCCACATTGCAAGACCGGGTGCAGCTGGGTGCCGAAGGCGTGCGCGAAGGTTTTCGCCTTGGTTGTCAAACTCAGGTGCTTGATGATTGCGAAGTGGAAATATCCCCGGCCAAGGAAGAAGCCGGTCACCAGATATTCTTCAACGATGAAGGTCAATCTTATAGCGGTGCCGTGCCGGTTTCCGGTGTTGAAAAACACTTGATCAAGGCGGAAGCACCGGTTGATGAACACGACATGTCCTCCGATCTGGAAGAAATGTTAAAAGTATTGCCCGATGGTATCGAGCGTGTCCCATCGGTAAAAGTGTTGCGCAAAGTTCCCAATACACTTCGCGACAAGAATGGCGATCTAACCGTCACCACCTTCAATAATAAAATCATTGATCTGGAAGCGGGCGATACCACAGAGCATATGTTTGGTATGGCCTTTGATATCGGCACCACCAGCGTCGTTGGTTCTCTGCTCAACCTGACAACCGGCGAAAAACTTGCCAGTGTGGGTGGCCTTAACCCGCAGGCAGTTTACGGCGGAGATTTGATGTCTCGCATTGCCTACGCGCAGTTTGACGATAAAAAACTGCAGCTCTTGCGTGGTACGATCCTTAAAGCCGTCAACGACTATATCAAGGAGGCGTGCAAGCAGGCCGATATCGACGCCAAGCATCTTTATAAGATTATTGTGGTCGGTAATACCTGCATGCACCATATCTTTTTGGGCATGGATACCTCCAATGTGGGCCTTGCTCCTTACGCGCCCATTATAAGAAAATCGCTGGTTCTGGATGCTGATGATATCCCGCTCAAATCCGCCCCTAACGCCAAAATTTGTCTTCTGCCAATCATCGCAGGCTTTGTTGGCGCCGATACGGTAGGCACCATCATTGCCTCGCGTTTGCATGAGAGCGAAGAAATTCGTGCGCTGGTTGATATCGGCACCAATGGCGAAGTGGTGATGGGAAACCGCGATAAATTATTTGCATGTTCCGCCCCTGCGGGCCCGGCCCTTGAGGGCGGCGAAATTACCCACGGTATGCGCGGTGCGGCGGGTGCCATTGAAAGAGTAGAAATTGGCGAAGACGTAGAATGTCAGGTGATCGGCA
>JAESSK010000279.1 GCA_016764155.1 Rhizobiaceae bacterium | reverse complement strand
TGTTTGTAATGCAAATGTTCACAGGGCTGGCTCTTGGCACAGTCTTTGTGCTCATGGCGGTTGGCCTGTCGCTGATATTCGGGTTGCTGACCGTGGTCAATTTTGCCCACGGGGCATTTTATATGGTCGGGGCCTATGTGGGTGTGTTCCTGATGGGCCTGACCGGAAATTTTTGGGTATCCCTGGTGCTGGTGCCTATTGTGGTTGGCACATTGGGGCTGGTGATTGAGCGCTTTTTAGTGCGACCGCTTTATGGGCGTGGGATTGATTATCCACTATTGCTGACCTTTGGGCTGGCGCTGGTTCTGGTGGAATTGGTGCGGATTGTTTTTGGTCTTGAGGGGCAAAGTTTTGACGTGCCGGAAGTTCTGAGCGGAGCGGTGAATACTGGTGTTGATTATTTCCCGCTATACCGGCTGTTTTTGATTGGCGTTACGTCGTTCATTGTTTTTGCGCTTTGGCTGTTCATTGAAAAAACATCTTATGGATTGATCATTCGGGCAGGGGCCCGTGATCCCGAAATTGTTCGGATTTTGGGCGTTGATATTTCCAAGGTGTGGTTGATCGTATTTGCCATTGGTACTGGTGTTGCAGGGCTAGCCGGGGTGCTGGCGGCACCCATGCGCAGTGTTATTCCCGATATGGGATCGACGGTGCTGGTGGAAGCATTCGTCGTGACAGTGGTTGGCGGTATGGGCTCGCTGGTGGGAGCCGTCGTGGCTGGAATGCTGGTGGGCGTGGTTGTAGCTATGACGTCTCTGTTCTGGCCAAGCCTTGCTGATTTGTCGATGTTTGTGCTGATGGCGGTTGTACTGCTGGTTCGCCCGCAAGGCTTGTTTGGACAAAAAGGCCTGATGGGATGAGCATGTCTAATTTAGTCCGCACAGTTACAAAAAACAGGGTAATGACGGTTCTTGCTTTCTTGCTGGTTTTCCCCTTCCTCGCGCCTTATGAAGCGCTGGCGACCGATGTTTTGATTTATGGGCTCTACGCGCTGGGACTCAACCTAGTGTTTGGCTATATGGGGGTTTTATCCTTTGGCCACGCGGCATTCTTCGGCGTTGGGGCTTATGGCACAGGTATTGCGATGGTGCATTTCGGGGTGCATTGGGTGCCTTCTATTTTCATTGGGATATTGATGGCTGGCCTCACCGCGATGATTATGGGCGCGATGGCCATTCGTACCAAGGGTATCTACTTTGCCATGGTGACGTTGGCTCTGGCCCAATGCGTTTATTATATCGTCTATCATATGGGCGAATTATCCGGCGGCGAAGATGGTTTGACCGGCGTATCAGTGAAAACCGTTGATTTGGGCTTCACCACGCTCAATATTATTCGCGAGCCTTTGAGCAAATACTATCTTGTGCTGGCTTTTGTGATGGTCGCGATATTCATTTTTTCGCGCATTATCAATTCGCCCTTTGGTTCCGTTTTGGAAGCCATTCGCGAGAATGAAAACCGGGCGCAGGCTTGCGGCTATGATGTGAAACTCACCAAATGGGTGGCGTTCTCTATATCAGGTCTGTTTTGTGGCTTGGCGGGAGCATTGAGTGCTATTCATCTCTCCGTCGTGCCAATTGAAAGCCTGCATTATCACCAGTCGGGGCTGGCGGTGATGATGGCGCTGCTCGGCGGGATGGGAACCTTCTTCGGGCCGTTTATCGGCGCGATGGCGTTCCTGATGCTGGAAGATATCATCACGACAATGACCTCCCATTGGCAGCTGTTCTTGGGTGCCATATTCATGATCTTCGTGTTGTTTTTCCCGCGTGGTATCTGGGGTTCTATTTTGCACTGGATATCACGACGATGAGTGACGATATCATCCGCACTGAAAATGTGACCATGCGCTTTGGCGGCTTTACGGCATTGAACAATGTGACGGCGTCGTTTCCGAACGGGCAGCTAACCGCGATTATTGGACCCAATGGGGCTGGCAAGAGTACGTATTTCAACGTGCTTTCCGGTGCGTTTCCTCCGAGTGAGGGGCGCTTGATGTTCGAAGGGAAGGATATCACCGGTATGCCGCAGCATAAGTTTGCCCGGTTGGGCATTGCGAAATCATTTCAGATTACCAATGTTTTTCCTGAACTTAGCGCTTTGGAAAATGTGCGTATTGCCATTCAGGCGCTGGAGAAGCGGTTTGATTTTTGGACGCCTCGTGGGCAACTCACAGATATGGAACATCGCGCCGCAGATCTGCTGGATCTGGTTGGGCTACATACCCATAAATTGAAACAGGCGAGCAATCTTGCCCATGGTGAGCAGCGGGCGCTGGAGATTGCCTTGGCGCTGGCTTGTCAGCCGCGATTGCTTCTGTTGGATGAACCAACGGCCGGCATGAGCCCGGAAGAAACCATGNCCATGGTGGANTTGATTTNTGNNNTGGCNAGTGANCGNACNGTNATTCTGGTGGANCANAAAATGAAACTGGTNATGGGCATTTGTCAGCATCTGATCGTGCTGCATCANGGTGAAGTTCTGGCCGANGGCAANCCCGATGATATNCGCAATAATGACGAGGTTCGCCGGGTCTATCTGGGACAGGGNAAACACTGATGNTGAACGTTGAAAACCTCGAAAGCTGGTATGACCGGAGCCATATTGTTCAGGGTATTTCGCTGCGNGTNGGCAAGGGCGAAATCGTTTCGATCATCGGNCGCAATGGNGCCGGGAAAACNACNACCCTTCGAACCATTATGGGNNTGGTGCCNAAGTGCAAGGGNGTGGTGAGGTTCGATGGTTCNGANAANATCATNGATGAACCGACCCATACNCGNTTTCAGCGNGGGNTGGGNTTNGTGCCGGAAGAACGNCGCATTGTACCTGGNCTGACCGTGCGNGAAAATNTGCGGNTNGGNCTNGTNNCATCNNATTTGAAATCCCGNGAAGANGAAATCATNGACGAGATTGCCGTATCGTTTCCACGGTTGAAAGAACGNCTGGACCAGATTGCCGAAACCATGTCGGGCGGTGANCANCAAATGCTGGCGATTGCNCGGGCGTTGGCTTCCGATCCNAANATGATCATGCTGGATGAACCNTCCGANGGCATCATGCCNGTGCTGGTTGACGAGATGTTTGAACTTTTTGTGCGCCTGAAAGAGCAAGGCAAAACCATCTTGCTGGTTGAACAAAATGTTGAGCGTGCGCTGGAGGTTTCCGACCGCGCTTATATTCTGGATCAGGGTATTATTGTACGGGAATCGACCGGAGCAGATTTTCTTGCCGATAAAGAGATACAAGAAAAATATTGCGCAGTATAAGCGCAGGGGTGAGCCAGTACTGCGATCATGTCGGCGTGATACCGGTAATATTGATGCTCAATCCAACACTGTGCCTTACAGGTGTTATAATCAAGAATACGCAGAATATGCGTAAGCTATTGAAAATTTTACATTAATTTTTAAATTTTGTGCGTTCTTTCGATTTTGTGTTGACAGGCTTGTGCTTGGTGTGTGGTATACCAACTACAAAGAACCACGATCCAACTGTCAATTTCTTGTATTGAAATTTGGTTGAAACGAGGTGGTTTAGGTCAAAACCGGAAGGCTTGTTTTAGTGTCACTTGGCGATAGTCTTAGCCCTGTATCGAATAATTTCACCTTGAAGGGTCATATCTATGATGTCCTTCGCGAGGCGATTTTGGCGATGGACATTTATGACGAGAAAGCAGACCTTCGNCTTGATGAGCGCGGAATTGCTGAAAAACTTGGTATTTCCCGCACNCCNGTTCGCGATGCATTTGCAAAACTTGAACAAGAGGGTTTCGTTGAAATCCAGCCGCGCAAAGGCATTTTTATTGTTCGTAAATCTCTGAATGAAGTGCTCGATATGATTGTCGTTTGGGCAGCGCTTGAGAGTATGGCAGCGCGTCTTGCCACTGAGCGGGCGAGTGATGATGAATTTAAGTCTCTGCGAAAATTTGCCATGGAGCATTCCAAGCATGCGGCGCGTGCCGAGCTGGAAGAATATTCCGACGCCAATATCAAATTCCACCAACAGATTTTAGACTTGGCCCAATGTTCGCTTTTGCGGACAACTGCCGATGGGCTCTTTCAGCATATGCATGCTGTGCGCCGTCGTGCGATGGGCGAAAATGATCGGGCAACGCGCTCGGTGGTGGATCANATGGAAATTATCGAAGCGCTTGAAGGCAGGGATGCAGATCTCGCCGGTAAGCTGGTTCGCGACCACACAATGCGGCTGCANGATCACGTGCGTCGTCGNTGGTCAAAACTTGAATATGTAACACAAATGAAAACGATGGTTGGCTAGCCAACCTTTGAAAATTTAGACGGAGAGTAGTTTTAATGTCGAGCGAAAACGCACAAGAAACGCAAAACCTGACCGATGGGTTTCACCTTATCATTGATGCGTTGAAGCTGAATGATATCAATACGATCTACGGCGTGCCCGGTATTCCAATTACCG
>JAESSK010000278.1 GCA_016764155.1 Rhizobiaceae bacterium | reverse complement strand
TGGCGCCACAAATCATACCGATGATCGCACCACGTGCATTAGCCTGTCTCCAGAACAAACCACCAAAGAACGCAGGGCCCAATTGGGCAATCGCCACGAATGAAATCAAACCAATTGACGCAAGTGCCACCGTGTTATCGGTGAGCGAATAATAGAAATAGGCAAGGGTCAGGACGCCAATATTCGCACCACGGCGAATGTTCAATATGGGAACTTCCATATTGCGCGTGCTTGTCTCTTCTGCACCCGCTTGAGAACGCAGGTAGATCGGCAATATTAAATCGTTCGACAGCATGATTGCCAGCGCAACGCAGGCCACNACCACCATGGCNGTACCAGCAGAGAGNCCACCGATGAACGCANANAGACTAATAAAACTGCTTGAATTGCCCGATTGAGACATCGGCAGAATAAGCACGAAATTATCGGCNCTGATGCTGCCGCCAAATTTAATCAGCCCGGCCAAGGCAATCGGGATCACGAACAAATTGATGATCACCAGATAGAGCGGAAACAGCCACCTGGCTCGGCGCAATTCCTGACCCGTGTGATTTTCCACCACAGCAACGTGAAACTGGCGCGGCAACAGCAAAAACACAATCAGGCTCAGTGCTGTATAAACAAANAACTGGCCCCAATTGATGCCATCGACCATTTTTTGAACATCGGGATTGGTTGAGGCCTGAGAAAACAGATCACCAAACCCGTCAAAAATTACATAGACCGTGAAGAACCCGACGCAGACAAAGGCCACCAGCTTAACCACGGACTCCATCGCAATCGCTAGCATCAATCCGTCCTGATGCTCTGTCGCATCTGCGTGGCGTGTTCCAAACAAAATGGTAAAAAGTGCCAGCACNATCGTGATCAGAATGGTAATATCACCGAATGGCAAAAGGGTCGGCGTCAGCCCGTCGGAAGAATGGGAAATCAGGGTTGTCAGGGAGCTGGAAATCGCCTTGAGCTGCAGCGCGATATAGGGAACGGTCCCGATNACCGCAATGACCGTGGCAACCGCCGCCACATGCATGCTTTTTCCGTATCTNGCACCCAAAAAATCCGCAATCGAAGTGATGCGTTGNTCTTTTGACAAACGCACAATGCGNTGCAAAATTGGATAACCAACGGTGATGACCAATATCGGCCCAAGATAGATTGCAAGGAAATTGATGCCGCTGGANACNGCCAGACCAACCGAACCGAAAAACGTCCACGTGGTACAATANATCGCAAGNCTNAGCGCATAAATATTGGAGCGCCCACGCCATTGTTTCATAACCTTGCGGTCGCCATAACTGGCCACTGCGAAAAGCAATGTCAGATAGACGAACGCTACAATGAGTACGACCCACGCTTGTATCAAATCTCACCCCTTGGTCTGTGACCAAAACTATTGCAAGAACTCACCATAATTTAGAGTGGTTTGTCTATTGAGCAATAGAATAACATNNCACAATCTCNTTGTGGCTAATTCAGCTTGCTACTTAACTNAGAGGAAGTTTATGTGTATATGACCTTTTCCACCANACANGAAAGACAAATTTGGCCGGTGGCAGAGATTNTACATGTAACGAGGAGAATATCATGATTAACGAATTCAAGGCTTTTATTATGCGCGGCAATGTCATGGACATGGCTGTCGGTATTATCATTGGCGGAGCTTTTACCGCAATTGTGAAGTCGCTAGTGGGTGATGTTTTGATGCCAATCATCGGCGCGATCTTTGGTGGGTTGGATTTNTCCAATTACTTCGCNCCACTTTCTGGAAGNATCACGGAAGCGACACTCGAAGCGGCAAAGGAGCAAGGTGCTGTTCTTGCTTATGGTAGTTTTATATCTGCCGTNATAAATTTCCTGATCATTGCNTTNGTAATTTTCATGATCGTNAAATTCATCAACAGCCTGTCTGCAAAAGAAGAAGAGAAAAAAGCAGAAGAGCCTGCAGCNCCNCCNGCNCAGGAAGTGTTGCTCGGCGAAATTCGTGATTTGCTCAGCAAGAAAAAATAAGCAGANTTTTAAAACAATATAAAAAAACCCCGGTGCGTTTGCATCGGGGTTTTTTGTATTCTATTTTCTGCGTTCAAACTCGCGCGCTAACTTCGCGATGGTTTTTTGATAGACCGTGGCCCGGTTCCAGCTTTNCAGCACNTCNTAATTGTGGCTGCCTTCTTCCCAACCTTGGCCGCGTCGCCAGCCTTCGCCTTTAAACCAAGCAGCGGTAGATGCCAGCACATCGGGAACGGAGTTATAAAGATCGATGGTTTTATTGCCGTCAAAACTAACCGCATATTTTACAAATCGGGACGGCAGGAATTGCGTCTGGCCAATCTCACCAGCCCATGCNCCNAGCATTTGGCTTTTCTTAAGATCGCCGCGTTCAACGATGGTTAGAGCGCTNACAATTTCATGGGTGAAAAATTCGGTCCGNCGGCAATCATAAGCNAGCGTTGCNAGAGATTGAAAGATCGGNTTTGAACCACTGAAATGGCCAAAGGAAGTTTCNAGTCCCCAAATGGTCGCCAGCATGGAAGTNGGNACGCCATATTTCTTTTCCACCCGGGCAAATGTTTTGCGATAGCGCTTTATCTTTTTACGNCCAACAGAAATCATGCCTTTGGTCCGGCGTTTATAAAATTTTGCAAAATCCTGTTTGAAAGATTTTTGGCCGCGGTCGAGCCTGATCACTTTGGAATTATATTTCAGCCCGGAAAGCGAGCTGTTCACATTGGATTTTGAATANCCTTTGGCAATCATTTCTTTTTTAAATTGTGCCACCCATTTGTTAAATCCGGCACCCGTATTGCCGCATTTNGCAGCATAGGCAGGGGANGCNACAAAGGTGATTGCGGCTGCNAATAACACGCCGCGCACTAGTGAATTACCCATTAATAATTCCTTCCAATTAGTTGATCCAAGGCCCCGAATCTTTTGGCCCATGACCAAAGATTTGTTTTTTTACCCTACACCATTCTGAAAACCAAATATTTGTGCCAGTAATATGTTCAAAATAGATTAAGAATCAGGAGTTGAGTATGTATACACTTGTCGGAAGTCCCAAAACTCGCGCTTTTAGAGTGCTGTGGATGTTGGAAGAACTTGGTGTCGAATATAAGGTTGAAGGGGTTGGTCCCCGTTCTCCTGAAGTTTTGGCACTGAATCCATCAGGAAAGCTGCCTGTTTTGAAGGACGATGACGAGATCGTTATCGATAGTACGGCAATCATCCAGTATCTGGCCGACAAACATAATCAATTCACCTTTGCAGCCGGAACCATTGAACGGGCCAAACAGGATTCATTTACCTGTTTCGCACTGGATGATCTGGATGGCATTTTATGGATCGCGGCAAAGCATTCCTTCATTTTCCCGGAAGAAATGCGTGCATCCGGCGTGAAGCCTGCAGCCAAGATAGATTTTGCTAAGTCTCTGGAGACCCTCGAAAAACGCCTTGGTGATAATGAATATATCATGGGCGATACCTTCACCGTGCCGGATATCATCATCACCCATTGCTATGGATGGGCTACCAATGCCAAATTCGATTGGCCTGATGGCAAGGTAAAAGATTATGTGGAAAGAGTTCGGCTACGGCCAGCTTTTGTCAGGGCCCACGAGATACGCACCGCTTCTTAACGGAGAAAAATAATGGCAAAAGATATTGCTACTTTGGCGACAGAATTCAAAGCAATGCACATTCCAGGCAAGCCGTTCATTTTGGCCAATGCATGGGATTTGGGTTCCGCCCAAATGTTGATGGCGCTGGGGGCAAAGGCTCTCGGCACCACTTCTGCCGGTTTTGCTTTCACCCTTGGTCGTGACGATATGGGCAGTGTTACCCGCGAAGAAGCAATTGCCCATGCCAAAGATATTCTAACAGCAACCAATGCACCGGTGAGCGGTGATCTGGAAAACGGCTACGGCCACAGCCCGGATGATGTTGCTCAAACCATCCGTGATGCAAGTGAAGCAGGGCTTGCAGGTTGCAGCATTGAAGATACCATGCTGCCCGATGCAACACCTTATGAT
>JAESSK010000277.1 GCA_016764155.1 Rhizobiaceae bacterium | reverse complement strand
TCCGGCAACTGTGGATTAACATCCGACCAATTGGTGTTTGGATTGGCGATCATGGCACCATTGCCGTATGGCCGGTGGCGATCTTGAAGAGCATTTTCAAGATCATCTGGCCGATTTTCGCTCCCATGGCTATAATTTTGATTTCGATAAATGCCAATTCTATCTAACGCCGGCGGCCTCGAAAATTATCGGCCGGGTAAGTTATCATGGTGAACTATGGATCAAGGGTGGCCCTGATGGTTATCGTGGTGGCTGTCTTGCAACTATTTTGACCCGTTTGATGATGACCATGTCTCTGCATCGCTGGTCACCAGATTTCATGATCGGCCTTCAATCGCCAATGACTTCATGCCGCGGATTGGCCGTGCGCGAAGGCTATATGCACGTCGAACAACAGAGCCTTGTTTGGCAACGGTCAGACTCTCCGGAGGCCCTTGAAGACTGGCTGGTCTGGATGTCAAAAGACGAAGCAAAATTCAACCTGCGAATACGCCCTGAGGCATTTTACGAGATGTTTGAAGGTCGCGAAGGTCGCCCAATTCGCGTGGCGAAACAGAAACAAAAAATAGCCTAATCCAACAGTGTGACGATACTACAATTTGACATCGTTTGGAAATTGAGCAGTTTATGTTCGATCAAACAAAAATCAGATGTGGAGTTTTTCGTATGAAATCATGGGCCGTTACCAAGGCAGGACAACCTCTCGAAGAAATTGAAATCCCGACCCCCAATGCCCCCAAAGGCAATGAAGTCGTGGTCGAGGTTACCCATTGCGGTGTCTGCCATTCAGATGTGCATTTTTGGGAAGGCTTTCTAAGCGTAGGTGACAAAAAAATTCCGGTAGAAGCCATTGGTTTGAATACACCTTATACATTGGGCCATGAAATCGTCGGTAAAATTGCCGCCATTGGACCCGACGTTAAGGGTGTAAAAATTGGTGATACAAGACTGGTTTACCCATGGATTGGCTGCGGGGAATGCAGCGACTGCGCCCGTGAACATGATAATTTATGCTCTTCGATGCAAGCGCTCGGCATGCGTGCAACCGGTGGGTTTGCAGCGCAGGTTTGCGTGCCCCATGAAAAATATCTAATCGATATCGGCGATCTTGATCCAGCCTTGGCCGCCACTTATGCCTGTTCCGGCCTGACGGTTTATTCAGCCATCCAAAAACTGATGCCATTGGCAAAAGAGGATCCNGTNGTGTTNATCGGTGCCGGTGGNNTGGGTCTCAACGCGATTTCAGTTCTCAAGGCCCTTGGCCATGAAAATATTGTGGTCCTCGATGTGTCTGAACAAAATCGCCAGGCAGCAAGCGATCTGGGTGCCAGTGCTGTTGCGGATAATAGCGNTGAAGATATTCTTGAAACTCTGGCAAAGATCGCCAAGGGNCCGGTTAAATCGNTCATCGATATGGTCAACAGNGCCGANACNGCCGAAATGGCATTCAANGCNTTGGCCAAAGGTGGCAAATTGGTGCAGGTCGGNTTNTTTGGNGGAACTNTGACCATTCCTTTGTCGATGATGCCATCNCGGGTCATTTCCATTCTCGGAAANCTCGTCGGCAACCNGCAGGAATTGCGNGATCTGATAACGCTTGCCCGTTCGGGAAANCTTGCAGCNATCCCCATNNCNTGCAAACCGCGCTCCGGTGCCAGCGATGCCTTGAAAAATTTGCGCGACGGCAAAGTGAAGGGCCGTATCGTTCTCGATAGTGCCATGAGCGATTAGGCNGCGNTCACCTGGGGAGGGGGCAACNTAANTCAAGCCGGATTTCAACTCTCTTGACANGGAAGTTTTCTAATGNCTTTATCAGTATACCTGATATAGGATAAATTGAGCACCTTGGGAGGTGCTACAGGGAGGAAAATATGTTTAGGAAAATAATTTCAGCAAGTGCAATCGGGCTTATTGCGACAATGGCAATTGCNCCATCGGCTTCAGCCATGGATCGGTTGACTGTGGGNACAGGCCCCGCAGGAACTCTGTACCATCAAATTGGTACAACCATTTCAACGCTTTACCAGGAAAANACGGGCATNGCCGGAACGGCCCGTCCGTTTTCTGGCACCACNGCCTATGTNCCGCTATTGCATCGCGGNGAAGTNCAGGCTGGCCTCAACGGTTCGCTTGAATCCCATGATGCNTATATGGGNGAAGGCAAATTTCCAAAGCGCATTGATAAAATTCGTGCGCTCCTAATGGTCACCCAGTTTGGGTTTCAGTTTTTCACCCGCGCAGACGATAATCTAAAAACCATCGCTGATCTGAAGGGGAAAAATGTAGTCACTCGTTTTCGCGCCATTCAGGGTTTTGACAAGGTAATGGATGTTATCCTTGCAACTGCGGGCATGGGTGCAGCTGACATCAACCCGATTACCGTTGGCGGTGTTGTTGATGGAATCAGAAGCGTCAGCGAGAGCCGTACGGATGCATCAGTTTCCGCTCTTGGTATTCCGCCGCTACGTCAGGCGGCTGCCACAATCTCAGGCGGCATCAACATTTTGAGCCTTGGGCCGGACGAAGACAAGGTCAATGAGATTGATGGTCTGGTGGTGAAAACCGTTAAACCGAGNAAGGCCATGGTTGGTGTCAGTGAACCCATCCGGGTGCTGCACATGAACGTGTTCTTAAATTCTAGCACCAATGTTTCCAATGACGATGCCTATGAGCTGACAAAAATCGTTCATAGCAATTGGAAGTCGGTACAGGAAACCTTGCCGCCACTACGTGGTCATCAAGCAAATAACATGGTGCCATCTGGCCTTAGCCATCCGTTCCACGAAGGCGCAATACGCTACTTTAAAGAAGTTGGTCTTTGGACTGATGTTCATCAAAAGCAGCAGGACGCGCTTTTAAAATAGCTTGTTATTTCTCCGGGGCGTGGCAAATTTAGGCCCACGCTCCGGCGAATCTATTTGTTTCAGGAAAAATGATGCCCGCTATCGTTGGCTCTTTATTGCGAATTTATTACGGGTTTCTGCTGATTGGCGGCGTCGGCTGGGTACTTAATATTCCGGCGCGCCTTTCAATCCCGGTGATTGAAACCGAATGGTTGGCGCTTTATCTGGCCATTGCCGTTGCCGCAGCTCACCTCAAATTTCCCTATGGAAAATCTTCTGGACCAATTGAAATCCTGATTGGGATAATTTCATTTGCCTGCTGGATTTGGGCCGCCTTTAATCTGGAAAACTGGATTTTTGACCTGGAGGGCAACACCCCGCAAAAATACCTTCCGGCCATTTTTGCAATTGTCGCCATGATGGAGGCTATGCGTAAAACTTGCGGTAATTCCATCACCGTTCTGGTCTGGATACTGATCGCTTATGGCCTGTTCGGCCATCACATGCCTCAGCCCTTGCAGGCAAATTATTCCGATCCAAGATCTTTGATCATGTACCTTTATACCGATACAAATGCCGTGTTGGGTATTGTTTTGGCCATTGACAGCACGCTGGTTTTAGCCTTCATGGTTTTCGGACGCTTGATGGAGGTCAGCGGCGCCACAGGATTTTTCACCGATTTTGCCATGTCGATTGTTGGTCATAAAAGGGGCGGCCCGGCCAAGGTCGCCGTGGTGGCATCGAGCCTGTTTGGTAGTGTATCGAGTTCCCCGGTTGGCAACATCATGTCGACCGGTGTGGTCACAATTCCGTTGATGAAAAAGATCGGCTTCAAGGCCCATCAGGCAGCAGCAATTGAAGC
>JAESSK010000276.1 GCA_016764155.1 Rhizobiaceae bacterium | reverse complement strand
GCATAAGCATAGCAATCACCGCCATAGCGGGCCAGTTTGCAGGCACTTTCCAGCCGCTCATAAGCGTCCTGCTCTGCACCTTTAAACAGTTTTGGCGTGGTGGTCATAAGGATGGATTGTGAAAGTTGCGTGGTTTGCTTGGTGGCAATTTGTACCGNCGNNTCATTNCCCANTTGAAGNAANCTACCTTCNCCGCTGGTGAAATAGCGCTCTTTGGTNAAGGGCTNCTGGATNACACCGGCAATCGGCACGCCTTTATGGTAGAGACCAATCAGCGTCCCCCATGTGGGCAGGCCGCTNATNAAAGCACGCGTTCCATCCACCGGGTCAATAATCCAGCAATAATCNGCCCCTTCATTCTCGANGCCATCTTCTTCGCCAAGAATGCCGTGATCAGGGTAGTGTTTCTNGATCAGTCTGCGAATGGCCCGCTCGGCTTCNCGGTCAGCTTCNGTAACCGGATCAAAATCCTCCGGTTCCTTATTGTNGATATNGAGCACTTGGCGAAAGCGCGACATGGTTTCTATTTCNGCCGCATCGCATAACAAATGCAAAAAGGGTNTNATTTCGTCCGGGGTCATATTCGGTATCATAGCGTTCTCTTATTCGGCAGCAAGGGGGCGGNTGCCAAGCATCGCGGCCTCTGGCATGCTCACAACTATATTTAACAATTGGCGGATATCGTCTGCCAGTTTTTCAAAATTNTCGGATTTCTGCATCGCGCTTTCATCCATATATAATCCACGGTTTATCTCAATTTGTACCGCATGAAGCCCATTATCCGGGCGTCCATAATGCTGGGTAATAAANCCNCCNGCATAAGGCTTGTTCAGCACCACCTTATAGCCCAGCGCTTTTAAATTATCGCGCAAACAAAGCGTAAGTTCTTCTGAACAAGAACTACCAAATCGGTCGCCAATCACAAAGTCAGGACGTCTCTCATAGGGCGAACCATGATGGGCTGACGGCATGGAATGGCAATCAATCAGTACCGCATAGCCAAATTGCACATGGGTCTCGGCCAANAGGCGCCGCAAACAGGAATGATAAGGTTTGTAAATTTTCTCAATCCGCTCAAGCGCTTCGCTCACGGATATTTGGGTGTGGTAAATCTCTTCCCGATCAGCAACAATTTTTGCAATCGTGCCAAGCCCGGTGGAAACCCGCACCGACTGGGTGTTGGTATATTCCGGCAACTGGCCGTCAAACATTTTGGGATCTAATTCATAAGGTTCCCGGTTCACATCCAAAAACGCACGGGGAAAATTAGCCACCAGCATGGGGAGGCCAATTGCAACGCCGCTGCTAAATAATTCATCCACCAAAAAATCTTCTGATTTTCGAATGGCAAAATCCGACAACTGGACATTCTTCATAAAGGCGTCGGTATAAATTCGCCCGCTATGGGGTGAATTCAGGACAAACGGGACCCTTTGTATTGCCGGTCCATACACCTCGAAGGGTAAATTGGAGGGGGNTTCGAATCCTGTAGTCATCCAATATCCATATAGATTTTACCTTTCGCCGAACATGCTAATTCGTCCCGACAACAATGCTTGTCCATAAAAATCGGGCCAAATTCGATTTCTCGGCAAAAAAAAGACGTTTTCCCCGGAGATTTCGCCTCTCTTCACTCCCTGTTTACCAGCGTCGTGCCTTATAATATACTCAAACCAACATTAGACAGTAATTAGTAGCAGGGTAACTAAATGGGACTGGCCATGACCAAAATTCTTCTCGCCGAAGATGACAATGATATGCGTAAATTTCTATCGAAGGCGCTGAACAACGCAGGCTATGAAGTGGTGTCATTTGACAACGGCTCCAGTGCTTATGACCGTTTGCGCGAAGAACCGTTTAATCTGCTTTTGACGGATATNGTCATGCCGGAAATGGATGGCATTGAGCTTGCGCGCCGCGCGACAGAGATNGANCCCGATTTGAAAGTGATGTTCATCACNGGCTTNGCCGCTGTCGCTCTCAATCCAGACTCCAACGCCCCAAAAGATGCCAAAGTGCTTTCCAAGCCCTTCCATCTGCGTGATCTGGTAAACGAAGTAGAAAANATGCTCGCCGCTTAATCAAGCGAGAATTTCAACATTATTTGATAAATCACCAATTAGCGTGTTGACGCAGCACCAGATATTTGGTGTATCCAAACCACTTGTTTGTTTCAAGAAACAATCAGGGCGATTAGCTCAGTGGGAGAGCACTACATTGACATTGTAGGGGTCNCTGGTTCAATCCCAGTATCGCCCACCATTTTCCAANANACAGTGGTGTTTCGAACCGNNTTTGGTTCGANAATGCACGTTGAGGTAACGGGCCCATCGNAGTTATCTCACATATGGCCGCGCGTATTCACAGGCGTTTTTCCATTTCGACGAGAATTTGTTCAAAAAACAGNCGATTTTTTTTGTCGTGGATATAGATATCAGTTCCGGTTTTCATCCAGATATCATCAAGCTGGCCCGGCGTGTAGGGTCCGGATAACAGGTGTTCGATATAGGATTTTACCACAACAAGTTCCTGAGCATTCAAATAATCAATCCCCTCATTGATCATTTCGCTCATTCCAGATGTCAAATCTATGATGTCCTGATGAAATCCTTCGCCAAAATTATTGAATTCTTTTGGTGTTTTCATAGTCGCCTCTAATCGTTGCGCGGATACGCGGTGATAATAATGTAGCCCGATGGGCTTGCCGGGTCATGGACAATTTTTACGCCAACGCCATAGGTATCACGCAATACCGGTCTGCCGGTCCGAGATGCATCAAAAGCTTCAACGCCTGTTTTGGTTCTAAAGACAGATTTTATGAAAGCATGAGNTCGCGCACCGGCTGCAACCTGTTTTACCACAGCCATGTTGCGCGACAAGGTAGCATTGATAAGCTTTTCCGCTGCAGTGATGCTGGGAAAACTACCTGCTCGATGCATCCCACCACTAAAAAATAAACCCCTCACTCGGCTCTTCTTTATCTGGCGCATGAGAAAATCGGGGGATTTTCCGACATGCCTGGCGATGGTATGCCCGCCGCGCGANTCATGTTGCGCTAGACTGGCTCGACTAAAATTACCGGTCGTATTTTGCGCAACCCTTTGGGGCCGGGAGGCAGGGCTTCGATCTGCAGCACCAAACCCGCCACCATCTGTCCATTCGCCCCCGTCAGAGTTACCGCGTGGCANGCGAGGTTGGTTAGGATCGAAGCTGTATCTGCAAAATAGTGCCCGAATTTGCAACCCGGCAACAATCATTCTGGTAGCGGCAATATCGTGCTTAAGTGCCAGGTCACCTGTATNGACACATCGTATATTTCGCCGAATCCAATGGTACATGGTCTGCCTTCATTTGTTGAAACTGCAGACAGCATGAGGGCTATTTATGTGAAGGGGATAAGTTTTCAGCAATTCAAATCATCTGGGAATTGAAGTCGGACGACGCCAGCCTGTATTAATCAAATCACGGTTTTACTCAGCGAATTTTTCAAAAATCTGGTTCGAACTTNCCCTAAACAAGTCTACCAGTTTCCATTAAATAACGGTTTTTCGAACCGGATTTGGTTTGACAACGCACGTTGAGATAGCAGGCCCATCGCAGACACCTCAAATATGGCCGCGCATATTCACAGGCGTTTTTCCATTTCGACGAGAGTTTGCTCAAAAAACGGAAGAATATTTTTGTCATGGAAGTAGATGTCACTTCTGGTCTTTTGCCAGATATCATCNANCTGGTCCGGTGTGTAGGGTCCNGACAACAGGTGTTCGATATAGGANTTTACCACAACAANTTCCTGAGCGTTNAAATNATCAATCCCCTNATTGATCATTTCACTCATTCCAGATGTCAAATCTNCAATGTCCTGATGAAANNCNNNNCCAAANTTATTGAATTCTTTTGGTGTTTTCATANTCGCCTCTAATCGTTGCGCGGATACGCGGTGATAATAATNTAGCCGGACTGGCTTGCCGGGTCATGGATAATTNNTACGCCAACNCCATAGGTATCACGCAANACCGGTNTGCCGGTCGCATTTTGCGCTACCCTTTGGGGCCGGGAGGCAGGGTTTCGATCTGCAGCACCAAACCCGCCACCATCTATCTGTGCCAATGACAGGTTTCATCCCGATGGCTGGGAAACCATATGAGTACGTTGAGAGAGGCTTTCTAGATCCAAGCCGATAGGCCCTAGTTTTACAGGCTAAACTATCACCTTACGCTCCAGGCCATGCCTCGCTGCAATATGGTTTTCATTTCTGGCACGTCAAATTCTGCTGCACAGTGGCCGAGAGAGGAATAAAAAACNCTTCCNTTGCCAAACATCCGTTTCCACACGACGGGCATTACCACGTCTTTGGTCCATGAAGCATGCTCGCCTGAAAATGTCGTTGTTGCCAGCACCTCATTGCCCGGATCCACATGCATATAATATTGCTCTGAGTGGTATGAGAAATCTGAAATCCCTTCCATCACCGGATCATCACTGCGTGTGATGTTGATTTCATAGTCCATGAAATTGCCGGGGTGGGCCACCCATTGGCCACCGACGATGGATTGATAGACCGTGTCATCACGAAAGGAGTCTCCCATGCCGCCGTGGAAGCCAGCTAAGCCAACGCCGGATTCAATCGCTGCTGCGAGGTTTTTTGCGTTATCGGGTTCGATTATATCCTTTGTTAGAATAGGCACGATCAAATCATAATCCGTAAGGTTTGGATCAGCAAAAGATTGCGACCCCTCTTTCACCACGACAGACATGCCCGCGTCCTTCAGCATCGCTTCAACCACATCAGCGCATGGTTTAGGTTCATGGCCTTCCCAGCCACCCCAGACGATTAGAGCTTTTTTCATTTGATANNTTCCNTCTGAATTTGTGTAAAATATAGTCTGTTATGATTTAGTCAGCAAAAAGAGATTGTGCATCTTCTTCGCTCAATATTGCCGGTTGTTCGATTTTTGTGAGGATATCGACAGGGCCACTATCAGGGTCGTCCCCCGAATCGCAATTGACAATTGCCAGCATGATTTCAAGTGAATGGAGAGCAAGGTCGCCACTAGAACGGTGAGGCGTTCCAGCTCGGATATGGGAGGCAAGTTCAGCCACGCCCGCCGCACGGTAATTCGCCCGGTCATGGGCATTAAGTGGCCAGTTTTGCGCGCCCATCGCCATGTTGGATGTATCATGCGTAACCCAGTCTTCGCGCTCAAATGTGGTTTCCACATCACCGCCGAAATGATTGGGATCAGGAACCCGCAACGAGCCCTTTGAACCATAAAGTTCAATGGGTTTATGGCCATGGGCCCAGACATCCCAACTGGCACCAAACATGATTTGAGCGCCAGATTGAAATTCCAATAATGCATGCATGGTTGTCGGCGTTTGCACCGGAATATGATCGCCTTTTCGCGGACCATCGGAGGAAACAACGCGTTCGGAAAATCCGGAAGTGGCGATCGAGCGGACACGGGCAACCGAGCCAAGCAGATTGATCAACATGTGCAAATAGTATGGTCCCATATCAAGCACCGGGCCGCCGCCGACGGTATAATAAAATTCCGGATTTGGATGCCAGTGCTCATGGCCGTGGGACATGATGAAAACAGTGCCGGATAAAATTGAACCAACCACATCATCTTCAATCATCTTGCGGGCGAGGCGGCCGCCCGCGCCTAAAAAGGTATCGGGTGCGCAACCGATGGAGAGGTTGCGGGATTTTGCTTCCGCAACAAGCGCAGCTGCTTCTTTAAAATCGATGCCGATGGGTTTTTCAGAATAGACATGTTTACCGGCTTCNATAATTTGTCGCGATACCGCCACATGAACNTCGGGNATNGTGAGATTGAGCACAATATCGATATCGCCACGCGCCAATAATTCCTCAACGCCANAGACAGGGACATTGTATTTCTCGCCCTGAGCTATTGCCGCCTCNNGATTTATATCAGCGACACCTGCAAGTTTTAATCCTTTAAAGGNCGGAATATTATTGAGGTAAATCGACGAGATATTGCCGCAGCCAATGATCCCAATTCCTGTGATATCCATATTATTATGTCTCTTTTGCTGACTTNATTTGGTTTGGNGTGCCGCTCNCGCTTAAGATATTCTAAGCCCGCTATCNGCATCAAACAGATGGGATTTGTCGGCATCCGGGAGGATGGTGATAGTATCGCCGGGTTTGTTAGAAATGCGNTCACGGAACAGACAAACGATTTTTTCTCCGGNAANTTCGGTNACAACCTGCGTNTCTGAACCCGATGGTTCGATAACCCTGATTTCCGCNTTGNTGCCCTTCTTGNNAATCAGCAGGTTTTCCGGGCGNACCCCGTATACACAGGNGCGNCCATCTTTAATTTTTGTCTTTTTGGGCAGATCCCANTTGGTGCCNTTATCGGCCACAAATTTTCCTTTGGATATTTTNCCCTTCAAAAAGTTCATGGTTGGAGAGCCNATGAAACTTGCAACGAAGATATTGTCCGGTTTGTCATAAAGGTCCAGNGGNGCGCCNATNTGTTCAATGTTNCCATCGTTCATCACAACGATTTTGTCGGCCATNGTCATCGCTTCNATCTGNTCGTGGGTAACAAAAATNGTNGTNGTCTTNAGNCNTTGNTGAAGNTCNTTNATTTCCGTNCGCATGGTTCCNCGCAGCTTTGCATCTAGATTNGAGAGCGGNTCNTCNAANAGGAACACTTGCGGNTGACGNACAATCGCNCGGCCCATGGCNACACGCTGACGTTGCCCNCCNGAAAGTTCACGNGGATAGCGATGAAGCANNTNTTCCAAACCCAANGTCTNNGCTGATTTTTGAACNGCNGNNTTNATTTCCNNAGNAGNNGCACCGCGNATGCGCANGGAAAAACCNATNTTTTNNGCNACATTCATATGGGGATAGAGCGCATAGTTTTGAAATACCATGGCGATNTCNCGCTCCTTGGGAGGGAGGTGATTTACGACCCGGTCNCCAATCAANATATCNCCNCNNGNNATNTCTTCCANCCCGGCAATCATNTGCAATAAGGTGGATTTTCCACATCCNGANGGGCCAACCAATACGACAAATTCACCGTCTTTAATGGGTACATCNACCCCATGAAGNACNTCGACCGTGCCGTAGGATTTGTAAACATCTTTGATTTCCACATTTGCCATGATCTTGATATGCCCTTTANTTCAACCCTTGACCGCGCCAGCNGTCAGGCCGGAAACGATGTGCTTTTGCGCGAATATAAATACAATTACCGCTGGAATAATTGTCANCGTCACGAATGCTAAAATGAGNTGCCACTCAGTGGTGAANTCGCCTTGAAATTCCATGATTCCCAGNGGCCATGGATATTTCGTTTCTGTGTTCAAAAGGATGAGCGGCAAGATGTACTGGTTCCAGCTNTGCACNAATGCAATCACNCCNACCGTCATTAGGATCGGTTTGGAAAGCGGNAGNGTGACNTGCCAGAAAAACCGGATATAGCCACACCCGTCCACCAANGCTGCTGANAANAGTTCCTTGGGNAGCTGTTTGAACATGTTGAGCATTAGTAAAATNCTCATGCCGAGCGAGAANGCCGATGTGGGTAGCACAACCCCCAGATACGTATTGAGCAAACCGATATCCCTGATCAGCAGGAACAGAGGCAGGATGGCAGTTGCCACCGGAAAGAGCAGGCCGACCATCAAATAGCTGAGAAGAAAATCCTTGCCGTAAAATTTCATATGGGCAAATACGAACGCTGCCGTGGATGAACACACCAGCGTNACGAANACGCTGAGACTGGAAATGAGAAGAGAATTCCCCATCATCTGCCAATATTTGTCGCTGGTCAGAATATTCCAATAGTTATCAGTTTGCCAGATTGCCGGAAATCCAAAAGGGTTGGTTCGCAGTTCTGCTCCGGTTTTAAAGCCACCCAACACCGTTGCCAAAAGCGGAATGATGATCATTCCGGCAACCACGAACAGCGCCAAATATTTATAAAGCAGTTTTGTATTGAAAGGCCGACGCTCGGCGGAAGCTATCTCACTCATCGCGCATAAATGTCCTTTTATAGGTGAACGCAAATACCACGCAGATGATAAACAGCACCGTTCCGACAGCGCCGCCAAAACCAACTTTCATCCGAACAATGCCGAAATTATAAAGATAGGTTACCATCGTTTGCGAGCTGTCATTGGGGCCGCCCAAGGTCATCGGCATGATCAAATCAAACAATTGCAGTGAGCCAAGGACGCCAAAGAAGATCGAAAACAAATAACGACATTCGTATCTTCCGCCAAATTAAACTTTCTTGTAAAAACATCCGGATAATTATCTACAACATTGGCAAAATCCTGACTGATATAACTCACTGTCTGACGTCAGCGCTTATGGCACAGATTTAAGTCTGC
>JAESSK010000275.1 GCA_016764155.1 Rhizobiaceae bacterium | reverse complement strand
AAAGACCTATTGGGCCATTTGCAAAGGCACTCCGCGCAAGAAGGAGGGCCGCATTTCTAACTATTTGGTCAAGGAACGTCTCGAAGAGGGCGATAAAATGCGCGTCGGCGTACATGGCGAGCGCGGCGCAGATCACGCAGTTACCAATTACCGGGTGATTGAAACCGCTGGTTCATTGAGCTGGATCGAGTTTCAGCCGGTAACCGGCAGAACCCACCAATTGCGCATCCATGCCGCCCATATGGGGCATCCAATCATTGGCGACCCAAAATATTTCGACGTGGAAAATTGGGAATTGCCCGGCGGTATCCAGAAGCGCTTGCATCTGCATGCCCGCAATATCCGCATTCCCCATCCTGATGGCGGCAAAATCGATGTCAGCGCACCGCTACCGCAACACATATTGCAAACCTTCAATCTGCTTGCATTGGAAGAAGCGGACGGAGAACCAATCGAGGAAGATTTCCGTTGAAGCTGATCCTGTTTGATGCAGATGGCACCCTTGTTGATAGTCAGGCCGTCATTCATGACAGCATGGTTCAAACATTTGTTGATTTTGGGTATGACGTGCCAAAAATTGAGGCCACGAGATCAATTGTAGGTCTGTCTTTGAACATTGCTATTGCAACGATGTTGGGGCGTGAAACAGATGCCCAGACCGCTGAGATGACGGAAAAATACAAACGCAATTTCAACGACATTATGCACCAGCCTAAATATGCTTCGACGCTTTTTCCTGGCATCAAAGAGTTAATTGAGACCTTGGCGGAACATGATAATATCCTGATTGGTATGGTCACCGGAAAATCGCGTAAGGGCATCAATCATCTGCTTGACGATCATGAGTTTCATCCCCATTTCATAACCAGCCGTTGCGCTGATGACTGCCCGTCAAAGCCGCATCCAGCAATGGTGCTGGAGTGCTGTGATGAGGTAGGCGTCGCGCCTGAGCGAACCTATGTTGTCGGGGATACAAGTTTTGATATCGAAATGGCAAAATCTGCCGGAGCCACTGCAATTGGCGTATCGTGGGGCTATCACGACGTGGATATTCTGCACCGCGCCGGTGCTGACAAAGTAATTGAAGAAGCCCATGAAGTGCATGGGATATTAGATTTAAACGGGAATAATGTTCATGCGTGAATTTTTGGAAAACGTCGAAAAAGGCAGCGAAGACGAAAGCATTTTGAACCCTCTTAAAAGCGCTCAAAAAGGCGTTAAGCCACAGCTCCCGAAACGTTTTTATAAAAATGTGGAAGCCGTTGAAAAGGATGATTATTTTACCATTCAACTGGATGGAAAAAACATCAAAACACCGGGAAAAAATCCTGTTGAGCTGCCCACCATGAAACTGGCAAAAATGATCGCCATTGAATGGGATGCGCAGGAAAAAGAGATCAATCCGATGGATATGCCAGCCACCCGTCTGGTCAACACCGCCATCGANGGTATCACCTCTGANCCGCAGGCAATTCTCGAAGATATCGTGAANTTCGNAGGCAGCGATCTGCTCTGCTACCGCGCTGATAGCCCTAAGGGGCTGGTNGAAAGCCAGGAAAAACATTGGGACCCGATGGTTGATTGGGCCAGCGAAAGTCTCGGCGCGCATTTNGAGCTTGCTATGGGCNTGCTTCANACGATCCAGCCAAAAGAAGCGNTGGCGATCTTCGGTGTTCATCTGAAACGNCACAATCATCCAATNGCACTCGCTGCCCTCCANACCTTTACTTCGCTCACCGGTTCAGCAATCCTCGCTCTGGCNCTTGCCGAAGAAGAAATCACCCCTGAAACCGCATGGACAGCAGCCCATGTGGATGAAGATTGGCAAATCAGCCTTTGGGGTGAAGATTTTGACGCTGAAGCAAGGCGCAAAAAACGCTGGATAGATATGAAATCCGCCCATGAAGTTTTCATCGCTCTGAAAGGGTGATCTGCATATGAATCCGTTCTCCCGATCAGCCATGAAGTTTAACACGTGGCTCGTAATCATAGCTTTTGGGGCGCTGATTGGGTATATTTATACATTGGCGGTTTATATGCCCACAGGCAGCCTCGGCTCGCCGTGGTTGGGGGCTGCTATTGGGGTTGGCATTGCTACCGTCACCTCGGGTTTTGAAATATTCTTCGTATCAAACCCCAATTCATTTATCAGAAAACTCGCTTTCATTCCCCAATTNCTCCTGCGGGTATGCACCCATGCNGTTCTAATTCTATTCATGATCATTGGTGTGCANTATCTTTATGACCGGATATACGGCACAAATATTCTGGAATTAAATGACGGATTTAGTGATCATATTGCAAATTTAGGGTTCTCGCTCTTCGTTGCGGCACTGATNTTGTTTTATCTGCAAATGCGCCTGTTCATCGGCGGGCGCACCTTGAAAAACATATTGCTGGGAAAATATAACAGCCCCAAAAGCGAAAAGCGTATTTTCATGTTTGTCGATGTGATCGGCTCCACTGCCGCTGCACAAAAGATCGGCGATATTAGATTTCACCAATATCTGAACCGGCTGTTCACCCTGTTCGATGGGCCGATTACCCGTTTTGGCGGTGAAGTGCACTCCTATGTGGGAGACGCAATCATTGTCACATGGCCGCTATCTTCCAAGCCACAAAAGAATGCGCGCGCATTGCTCACCGCAAAACATATCGTTGAAATATGCGCNAGCAATGCAGAANTAATTGAAGATGAGTTCGGTGAAAAGCCGAGAATTCGTNTGGCCATTAACGGCGGGCCGATAGTTGCNGGAGAGACTGGCTTTAGCAAACGCCAAATCACCTATCTAGGCGATACAATCAACATCACCTCGCGCATAGAGCATNTGGCCAAGGAATTGAATCAGGATTACCTGATCAGCACAAACCTGCTCGCGGCGATGGATTTGCCAGAGGATATTCAGGCCAGCGCCCTTGGAGATTTTCCAATGAAGGGTGCGAAAAACAAAATGGCGCTCTCGAAGCTCAATTTTGCACCCTAGCTTGCTACCTTGGTTNTTCTGTNAGTTTTAAGAAAAACTGGTTGTAGCTAAGGCTTCTTTTTCGANCTTTTTATTATAATAATGCTCACCCCAGATCGCTAAATTCTCCATGACCGGCTGCAGCTTTTCTGCGAGTGCCGTCAGCGAGTATTCAACATGGGGCGGGACAACCTCAAATACCTTGCGGTTGACCAGATCATCGGCTTCCAGTTCGCGCAATGTCAGCGTNAACATGCGTTGGGTNATGCCCGGAATTGAACGGCGCAACACGCCGAANCGCATTGGCCCTTCAACCAGATGAAACAACACAATACATTTCCATTTTCCGCCAATCAGCGACATGGCAANTGACACCGGGCAGGGTGAATCGCACGCGTTGTCGGGCTCCTGTTTAGAAGCTCTGTGGCGTTTCATATTGTCAAAAATTTGCTCATTCATGATACACCTCAATTATTTTTCNTGTCGGATATCGGCCANANCCCATGGAAACAAGGGTTTCCANNGGGNNNGGTATACTTTATGTATCTATATATCAAAATAGTGCCTAATTGCAATATTTATCCCGCCTACTATTTTTCCCTCAGGTGAAGGCCATAACGGTCCACTACAAATAATTGAGAGAAAAAATGTCAAAAATTGCAATCGTTTACCACTCAGGTTTTGGCCATACCCAAAAACAGGCCGAGGCNGTGCGNGATGGTGCNGCNAGCATNAACAGNGCCGATGNGTTCCTNGTCANNGTCGANGACGTGGATGATAAATGGGACGAANTAAACGGCGCAGACGCCATCATATTCGGTTCACCCACCTATATGGGCTCCGCCTCGGCACCGTTTAAAGAGTTTATGGATAAATCTTCCAAAGTCTGGTTCGAGCAGGGCTGGAAAAACAAAATCGCAGCAGGTTTCACCAATTCAGCCAGCCAGTCAGGGGATAAATTAGCCACNCTGCAGCAATTGAGCATTCTTGCAGCTCAACATGCTATGATTTGGGTGGGGCTNGATNTGCCAGCGGGNAATAATTCATCCACAGGAAGCCCGGANGATCTCAATCGNTTGGGTTCCTATCTNGGCGCAATGGCCCAGTCAAATTCAGATGAAGGCCCGGATAAAGGACCTTCTGCTTCCGATCTGGAAACGGCAAAAATGCTTGGCCGCCGTGTNGCCGAAACCAGCGCCCGATTCAGCGTTTAAAATAGGATGGTGCAGTCTGAATTGGCCTTCCGATTGCACCATTAAATCCTAAATTAAGAGACTGTTAACCATGCTAGTTTGCAGTTCTTCAAGTTAATCTTGGTAAGTTCTCTAAAGTTATTTAAGCAGGGATAGTAACAATGACTTTTCGAGTGCAAGAAACCATCACAGATCTGCTGGACGAACCCGATCGCATCACCGATATGGATGTTCGTCATTTCCGGTTGGAAGTTTTTGCAGATGGGCTTGTTAGCCGCGAAGAAGCAGAAGCCATTATCGCGCTGAACGCCGCCGTTGCCAATAAATGCGATGCTTGGACGGCCTATTTCGTAGAAGCATTGGTTGATCATCTGGTGTTGCAGGCAGAACCGCGCGGCTCAGTCAGTGTCGCTAATTGCGACTGGTTTGTTTCAAAGTTTGTTTCTGAAGGTGCCATCAACAGCACGCTTGAATTGGAGTTATTGGTTAGCATCATTGAAAAAGCCAGCTATGTTCCGAGCTTCCTTTCAGACCTTGCCCTGCAAGAAGTGGCAAAAGCCGTGCTGGAAGCCGATGGAGAACTCATTTTTGGTCATAAACTTGTAAGAGGCAAACTTGATCTTGGTGAAGTCGAATTGATCCGCCGGGTGCTATACGCCACTGGCGGCGAAAGCGGCATCGCAATTTCCCAATTCGAGGCCGAGGTACTGTTTAATCTAAACGATCAAACCGTTGAGGCGGAAAATCATCCTGCGTGGTCCGATTTGTTTGTGAAGGCAATCGCCAATTATTTGATGGCTGTTTCCGGTTATCAAGGCGTCAGTCGCGCAGAAGCCCTGCGCCGCGATGCCTGGCTTGAGGATACGGAGACTGACGTTGCGGGCGTCCTTGCAAATGCGCTTCGTTCGATTGGTCAAACCTTCACCAAAAAGAACATCAGCGGTGCATTTTCTACCAATACCGACCTTATGCAGAAAGCATGGGGAGAGCGGAATCTGGAATTCTCAGAAGAGCAGCAATCCGCAGTCAAAATCGAAGATCAGGAAGGCGTCTGGCTGGCCGAGCGCATCGGCCGTGACTGTGCCCTTCATAAAAACGAACAGGCCTTGATCGATTTTATCCGCGAGGAAAATCCGAACATACACCCTGCAGTAAATGAAATGGTCAAAAAACTGGCGTCTTAGCCAGTTTCTGCTTAGCCCTTTTGAGGGTTTGGCACTGTAGCGCCAAAGATTTTTTCAAATTCCTGACGCATAACCACGTCCAGATCACCCATTTCAAGTGGATGGCCTAGATCAACAAGGCTGGTCACCCCGTGCCCCGTCACGCCGCAGGGCACAATGCCACTGAAATGCTCAAGCTCCGGCTCCACATTGATCGAAATGCCGTGAAAACTCACCCATTTGCGAATCCGAATGCCAATCGCTGCAATTTTATCTTCGCGCGGTGAACCATCTTCAAGGCGCGCTTTCTCAGGTCTCCCAACCCAAACGCCAACCCGGTCCTCGCGCCGCTCGCCCTTGATGTTAAATTGATCCAGCGAGTTGATCACCCAGGCTTCCAGCGCTGCCACATAGGCGCGCACATCCGGTTTGCGTCGCTTCAAATCAAGCATCACATAAGCGACGCGCTGTCCCGGCCCATGATAGGTATATTCACCGCCACGTCCGGTCTTAAAAACCGGAAACCGGTCCGGCTCAACCAAGTCGCCAATTTGCGCACTGGTGCCAGCCGTATAAAGGGCAGGGTGCTCCACCAGCCAAACGCGCTCCGGCTCATTACCTTTATGAATTTCACCAGCCAAAAACTCCATTCGAGCCACGGCTTCTTCATAAGGGATGAGGCCATCGGCAATATCCCAGATAACCGGACTGGCATCCAGTTCAGGCATCATATCAGCAGCGATTGAGCCACGGGCAATTGAGTTTTTA
>JAESSK010000274.1 GCA_016764155.1 Rhizobiaceae bacterium | reverse complement strand
ATAGGCTTTGGCCATGTTGACGTAATCAACCATGGTGTGGGCGTAGCTGAGGGCCGAGCCTTTATCAATTTTGAAATAGTTGAGGAATTCCTCGCCAACCAGATGGGGCGGGATGCCTTCAAAGGCCCCTACTCCGAAATTCTCTGATGGTGGGCGGAAATAGACCGGCTTCAATTGAGCATGAACATCGGTGAAATGCAGGAGCGTTATCTGGCCCTTGCTGTCGAATTTTAACAGGTCATCCTGGGTCAGTCTTTGTTGGGCTAAGGCTCTTGTGAGATTACCACCAAAGCCGCTGGCCAAACCCAATGCGCCACCGGCGACCGCTGAAAACTGAATAAAATCGCGACGTGTAAACATATTCAACCACTTCTTTTGCTCAAGCATCATCGGTCGGTGGCGCGAATGCGCCAACCGTTTTTCTTAGTTCAAGAACAACTCAATCAGGAGTTGGGATTGCTGTTAATTTCGTACTGCCGGGGATTCTACAGAAAGCCCTGCACCGCGAGAGGCGACATAAAGTTCAAGTGCAATGAACTCATCGGAACCGCGTTTATAAGGCTTGGCACGAATATTTTTCATGCAGCCTTTGAAGCGGCGATGAATGGAACCAAGTCCCTGCCATTTCAAGCGGTAAACCGGAAAGCCGTTAGTCTGGCCCTGAGAAAGATGGTCTGCGCGGATCATAGTGCCAAAGTTGTTCTCATGACAATTTGCACAAGACATATCGAGCTGACCGACACGGGTGTAATAAAGTTTCTTGCCGCGTTCAAACCATTCGGCCATTGGACCATCGGTCGTAACATTGACCGCGGAACCACGGGATTGAAGACCAATAAGCGCGGTCATGCCGAGCATATTAGTCGATTCCCATTTCCAAGCCTTGGCACCCATGCGATCCGTGCGGCATTCATTGATGATGTTTTCCATCGTTTCAGGCTTGCCGGTTTTTGCGTTCCAGCGTGGAAGGCCAGCCCGCAAACCTTTGAAATCAGAAACATCATCATGGCAATCGGCGCAGGATTTGCCTTCACTACCATCGACGTTGTGAAATTCATCACTGGCCTGATCAACGGCCACAAAAGCCGGGTTTTCAAAATCATCACCCTGCAAACTCTGAGTTTCCTTAGCGCGAAAGCGCCAACCTGAATAAAGCGTATCAAAGGGCGAACCCTCAGGTGCATTTACTTCGGTTGCAATGGCCTGACCCTCAATAACAAGGCTGCTATTATCGGCATCTGCAAATGCATTAGCACTCACGCCAACCGAAATACACAGGCTGCAGGCAAGGGCCGAAATTGTTTTCATACCAATTTTCATATCTTTTCCTCCCAAGGCTCATCTAGAACCTCATCGTATGTTTGTGGGGCGTTGGCCAAATTTATGGCCTAGCTCACCGCGATCTTTTTCTCAGTGGTATATTCTGATCCGTCATCATCCACCCAGACGAATTTGAAAGTACCGCTTTCATCCACTCTGGCGCTGAATTCGAAATATGGATTGGCGGAAACCGCCGGATCGATATCAGCAGAAAATATCAAAGTGTCGTTAAAGGTCACCGAGAATTTATTGATGATCCTGCGAGGGATTGGCTCGCCTTTTTTATTCTTGCGCTGACCTGATTCCATTTTGTGGCTGATCAGGGATTTGATGGTGATGATATCGCCAACAGACGCTGTTTTGGGGACTTTAACCCGTGGTTTTGATGCCATTATCTTCTCTCCTGATTAACCGCCGCAGCCGCCAATTGTTACTTTCACCTGATTTTTCGTCATAAAGACCGAACCATCGTTCATTTTTGCTACCGCGATCACGTTCTGCGTTCTGGCAAGACGGATACGGGTTTTTGCTCTGGCAACGCCGCTGGCAGCAGTGAAGTTGAATGTCACCACTTCAGGGTTTGGATTGCCTTCAGCCAAGATCATAACGGAAGTTACGTAATCTTCGCCACTCATCGGGCTATCGACGGAAACCGAGATTGGAACCGTATTGCCGTTCTCGGCAATTTCAGGTGTTGTCAGATCAATGCGACCTTCGCCAACCGTTGCACCACCGGCAAATGCCGTAATTGCCTTTTCAGTGGCTTCGGGTGAGGCGAATGAGGGACGCAGTCCCAGACCGGTCGCAACAAACGCGCCGGCGGTCAAACCCATAATTTGTCTTCTGGTTATAGTCATAAGATTTGCTTTCCTTACTAGCTTTTCGGGCCTTACTTGCTTTTCAGGGTTTGCAGATAGGCCAACACATCTTCCACCTGATCGGCGGAAAGGATGGTTTTGCCAATGAATTTCTTGGCTGTCCGCTCACCGTTTTTCAAGCGATAGAATGAAGGCATAATCGTATCTTCATGCAGCGCCACTTTGGAGTTCACGAGAATTCCGCGCAAATTAGCTGCATCATAACGATCAGCAACACCGTCCAGTGGCGGTCCGACCTCTCCATGGAAAGGCTGGCTCGAAAGATCTTTGTTTGCATGACAGGCAAGGCAATTGCCCTGCTTGCGATTTGCAAAGACTTTCCGCCCGGTTTCTGCATTTCCAGCAGCACCAGTAAGCGAAGCTTTCACACTTTCCTCGTCAAATTTCACCGCATCTGGTGCCACGGTTTCTGCAACCGCAAAACCACTAAGACCAACAGATGCCAACAGCAGTGCTGCCGGTAATATTTTACCCAGTTTCATATCGCAGATATCCTCCCTAGATTCCTTCGATGTATTTTTTCAGCGCACTTACCCCATATTTGGGGCCCCCTAGATTTTGGGGCGCATTTGGTGGGGCGCTTCAATAAAGGCGACCCTAACCAGCTTTTTGTCCGGTTTCAACGACAAATTGTATTTTTTGAANGTTTTATTTTATTTAGGTAAATCAGTCGCCTGCGCCGAGCTTTCCTGCGGCACGTAATTCATTGATGACACGGGCATGATATTTTTGAAAATGCTCGTCGCCCTCATAACCCTTTTCGCGAACCCATTTAAACATATTGAGAAANGTCCACTTTCCAAAGGCTCCGGGCATAGTCGAGACAGCGATTTCGGGAACNGTTTTTCCTTCGACNGCCTCTTCNGGTAAAAACACCANAGTNGGTGTAAACAGATATCCCCATTTACGTGCGGCTGATTTTTCAGTCAACGTTTCACCGTCCGTATCGGTGACCTCTTCATCGCCGAACATATTATATTGGACGACCTTGAAGTTGGCTTTGATGTAATCGGCAACTTCCGGATCGCTCAGTAATTTTTCGTGCATTGCGCGGCAATAGATACATCCACGCTGCTCNAANATGATGACCAGGCGTTTGCCCTCGTCNTTTGCTTCGGCAATGTCTTCTGCCATATCGCGGAAGGTGGTGGAGAACCAATCCTGCTTATGGAGACCGTCTTCGCCCACATCNGCAAGGGCTGGCGTTACGCTCAGCAATGCTGCCAAAAAGAAAACACCCACATATTTAATCATACTGACCTCCATCGAATTTATACCTGAATTTTTTAGTAAAGATTTCTGGTTGCATCTTGTACATATTCATTGTTTAGCATATATAAATAGTCAAGGTCGGCAATAATATTTTATCGCTGTCAATTACCAATCTANAAAGACCCAATCTAAAAGTCCCAAACCAACTCGGATATCGATATGCCATTCCCAGTCCTCAAGCCAAACGCCACCAAGGCGGAATTTGACGAGCTTCTAGAACAAGCACGCAAAGCAAGCGAACTGTTGAAGGCGCTCTCCCATGAGACCCGATTGCTGGTATTGTGCCTGCTTTCTGAGGGTGAAAAATCNGTCTCCGAGCTTGAAGAAATCATGNCGTTGCCCCAAGCCGCTGTTTCTCAGCAATTAGCGCGTTTGCGCTTTGACGGGCTGGTGGAAACCCGCCGCGAAGGCCNGATGATTTATTACAGCATTGCNAGCGCTGAAATCAGCACGATTGTTGAACAGCTCTACTCGCTATTTTGCGCGCCGGTTCGCCAAGACAAATGAGCATCGGNTGATGCNTTGAGGTGAGCNTNGGGAATTTAGCTACACATTCAAANTTGAATATGTAATTATACCGCATGGATGTGAACGCGATTTTACTACCGTTTTCAGGGCTAATGGCTGGAACACTGCTTGGGTATTTTGCCCGGCGGAACTTCTTCTGCACCCTATCTTCGCTTGAACAATACTGGTTCTCCAACAATTCGACCGGGGTGCGTAGCTGGGTTTTAGCAACAGCACTGGCTTTGGCTTTCACACAGGTTTTGACCGTTTTGGGGATAGTAGATGCAAGCCGCAGCTTCTATCTCACTCCCACCTTTGGATGGCTTGGAACGATTGTCGGTGGGTTTTTATTCGGCGTCGGCATGGCACTGGTGGGCACTTGTGGCTTTGGTGCCTTGNTNCGNTTGGGAGGCGGAAGTTTAAAAAGCCTGATTGCGGTGCTGATAATCGGCCTCACCGCNCTTTCCACACAACGTGGNCTGCTAGGCAATCTCNGGGTTGGTTTTTTTGATCGATTTACNCTGGATTTAACCTTTGCCGAAAATCAGTCAATTCCGTCTTTAATNGAANCAGNTACCGGNANGGANATGACNNTTCCGATTNCCGCAACACTGGTAATTGGAGCCCTTTGGTGGGTATTTTCAGACAAGGTTTATCGCCANAAANCNGGCTCTATCATCACNGCAGCGGTNATTGCNTTTGTGGTTACNTTCGGCTGGTTTGTGACTTCCAATGTGGCGAGNACATCCTTTGATCCAGTGCAAATAGAATCAGCCAGCTTTGTCATGCCGCTGGGGGATATCTTGTTACAATTTGCAGCCTTCACCGGTTCCGGCCCTGATTATGGCGTTGGATTGATGTTCGGCACGATTATCGGATCGGCCATTGCAGCACGCTCTACCGATGATATTCGCTGGGA
>JAESSK010000273.1 GCA_016764155.1 Rhizobiaceae bacterium | reverse complement strand
GATACAGTCGCCTCCGGCCCAGACATTGGCCAGCGAGGTTTTACCGTTATCGTCGGTTTTAATACGACCAGAATCCAGTTCGGGGATATGATCGCTGCCATCAAAGATTGAAGGCATGAAAGATTGGCCGATGGCGGAGAATATTTGATCGGCTTTCAAGGCCACCATCTCGCCAGTGCCAGCGAGCTTGCCGCCGCCATTGGCGGTGTATTCCATCTCGATTGCGGTGAGCTTTCCGTCTTCCGTGACAAGCTTGCCCGGCTGTAGCCAGTGGCGGATGGCGACGCCCTTGGAAGTTGCCAAATCCTGCTCGAATTCTGAAGCGTTCATGGCCTCTTTGCCACGGCGATAACAAAGGGTGACCTCTTCCGCGCCGAGTAATTTTGCCTGAATGGCAGCATCGATTGCGGTCATGCCGCCGCCGATGACGACAATATGGCGGCCAATGGCAAGTTTTGACAAATCATCGGCCTGACGCAGGTCGGAGATGAAATCAATCGCATCATCCACATCGCCTTCATTGAAGAGCGGATATGCACCGCCCAGTCCGGCGGCGATGAACACGGCATCATATTCATTAGCCAATTCATCGAGACGACAGTTTTCGCCAAGTTTTTGGTCATGTTTGATGGTGATACCGCCAATGGAGAGCACATATTCGACTTCGCGTGCGGCAAAACCATCGACGCTTTTATAGGCGGCAATGCCATATTCATTAAGGCCGCCGGATTTTTCGCGGGCTTCCAAAATGGTCACGTCGTGGCCATGAGTGGCGAGGCGGTGGGCACAGGCAAGGCCCGAAGGGCCAGCCCCAATGACAGCGACTTTCTTGCCGGTTTCAGGTGCCCGTACATAAAATGTGGCGTTCTTTTTCATGGCGATATCGGTTGCAAAACGCTGTAATTCACCGATTTTTACCGGTTTTCCTTCAGCAGTTTCACGTACGCGGACTTCTTCACAGAGAGTTTCGGTGGGACAGACCCGGGCGCACATGCCGCCGAGGATGTTCTGATCAAAGATGGTCTTGGCTGAACCAAGCGTATTTCCGGTGGAAATCTGGCGAATGAAGAGCGGAATATCAATTTCCGTCGGGCAGGCATTCATGCACGGTGCATCATAGCAAAAATAGCACCGATCGGCTTCTACCTGCGCTTCATGAGGGTTTAAAGGTGGGTGCAAATCACCGAAGTTTTCGTCAAAGACTTCATTTGACAAACGTCCGGCGTGAATTCCGTTCTGCAAAGGATTTATGGACATTGAACCTCCCAATTCATGTGCATTCTTCAAAAAACATAGGACAATTCAATAATTTTATCAAATGGTAAATTTTTGACGACGCAAAGCCGCTTGAACCTGCCTCACATTTGTCTATGTTAGCCTAAATAAGCAGGCTCTTGGGAGCTGCAAGGAAGTTGCGTTGAAAAAACTGAACACCCCACTACTGGATACAATTGCCTCGCCTGCAGACCTAAAAGGTCTAAATGACGGGCAATTACCGCAATTGGCGGCAGAATTGCGCGACGAACTGGTAGATGCTGTTTCGCAAACTGGCGGCCACCTGGGCGCCGGGCTCGGAGTGGTTGAACTGACCATTGCCATTCATAGTGTTTTTGACACCCCCCATGACCGCTTGATCTGGGATGTTGGCCATCAGTGCTACCCCCATAAAATCCTCACTGGCAGGCGTGATCGCATTCGTACGCTTCGCGCCACCGACGGGCTTTCAGGCTTTACCAAACGCACCGAGAGCGAATACGACCCATTCGGCGCTGGCCATTCTTCGACCTCAATTTCTGCCGGCCTTGGCATGGCCATGGCAAGCGAAATTAAAGGTATCGACCGCAATGTGATTTCTGTCATTGGCGATGGCTCGATGTCGGCAGGCATGGCTTATGAAGCGATGAACAATGCGGGTGCGCTGGATGCACGGCAAATTGTGATTTTGAACGATAACGACATGTCGATTGCGCCGCCAACCGGTGCCATGAGCGCCTATCTGGCACGGCTTGTGTCGGGCAAGACTTATTTGTCCATACGTGAAACAGCAAAGCAGATTGCTGAAAAATTGCCGAGATTTCTGCATGAAAAAGCCAGAAGAACTGAAGAATATGCGCGCGGATTCTGGTCTGGTGGCACGTTATTCGACGAACTCGGTTTTTATTATGTGGGACCAATTGACGGACATGACTTTGACCATTTAATGCCCGTATTACGCAATGCGCGCGATGCCGGTATTGGGCCAATTCTGGTTCATGTGATCACCCAAAAAGGTAAGGGATACGCGCCCGCGGAAGCATCAGCCGATAAATATCACGGGGTTTCCAAATTTGACGTGATCACCGGGGCGCAGGCAAAACCTACCCCCAATGCACCGAGCTACACCAAGGTATTTGCCCAGGCGTTGATTGAAGAAGCCCGTCTTGACGAAAAAATTGTCGCAGTTACGGCCGCCATGCCNGATGGCACCGGGCTTGGCATGTTTGGTGAAGCCTTTCCCAAGCGCATGTTTGATGTGGGCATTGCCGAACAACATGCNGTNACTTTNGCNGCCGGNCTGGCAAGTGANGGTCTAAAACCCTTTGCAGCNATTTATTCAACCTTTTTGCAGCGNGCCTATGATCAGGTGGTGCACGATGTTTCGATCCAAAACCTACCGGTCCGTTTTCCGATTGATCGCGCNGGNTTTGTTGGNGCCGANGGCCCAACGCACGCAGGAACCTTTGANACGACATTNNTNGCNACNCTGCCCGGATTTGTGGTCATGGCNGCCAGCGATGAAGCNGAANTAAAACACATGGTGCGCACTGCCGCAGANTATGATGAAGGCCCGATATCCTTCCGNTATCCACGCGGCGAAGGGGTGGGCGTNGAAATGCCTGTACGGGGCGAATTCCTTGAAATTGGCAAGGGTCGNATTGTTAAAGAAGGCACCCGTGTGGCGCTTNCTATCNTTCGGNACAAGGCTGCANGAATGTCTGCTCGCAGCGGAAGAACTGGAAGGCTACGGCCTTTCAACNACCGTTGCTGANGCAAGATTTGCAAANCCNNTNGACCGTGATTTGATCGCTCGANTGGCCAATGAGCACGAAGTGCTGATTACCGTCGAAGAAGGCTCAATCGGCGGTTTTGGCTCCCACGTGGCGCAGGCGCTGGTGGAAGACGGAAGACTGGATAATGGCGCTTTGCGCTTTAGAAGCGTATTTATGGAAGATCACTATACGCAACAAATGAGCCCNGANGCGATGTATGTAAATTCCGGTCTGGACGCGCACGGCATTGTTGCAAAAGTGTTTGAAGCGCTGGGCAAAGAGATCGGTGACGAGGCAAAGCTCGGGGCTTAGAGGCTTTGTTTTCACGCACTTCTTACCCGAAAACCGGTTCCCACTTTTCAGGAAGTGCTTTAGCTATCGATCGGCAACACCCTATCGGGTGGTCTGTGCCCATCCACCAAGGTTCTGATATTGATAATGACCCGGTCGCCCATTTCGAGGCGACCTTCTTTTGTGGCTGANCCCATATGNGGCAGGATAACGGCTTTGCCTTGTTCTACCAGCTTCATCAGTTCGGGGCTGACGGCTGGTTCATGTTCAAACACATCAAGCCCTGCGCCTGCCAGTTTGCCCTCGTTCAANGCCTTGACCATGGCCGCTTCATCGATGATTTCGCCGCGCGCCGTATTGATGATCGTTGCATCAGGCTGCATCAAAGCGAGCCGTCTGCTGGATAGAAGATGGAAAGTCGCCGGTGTATAGGGGCAATTTACCGAAATGATATCCATGCGCACCAGCATTTGATCCAGGCTATCCCAATGGGTGGCTNCTAATTCTTCTTCAATCTGCTNGGCCACGCGGTGGCGATTATGATAATGGATTGANAGACCAAATGCCTTGGCNCGNCGGGCAACGGCTGTACCGATGCGCCCCATACCGATAATGCCGAGGCGCTTACCCCAAATACGCTGGCCTAACATCCATGTGGGAGACCACCCCTTCCAATTGCCTTTATCGAGCGTTGCCGCCCCTTCCANTATCCGCCTNGAAACNGCAATCATCAGGCCCACCGTCATATCGGCNGTATCTTCGGTCAGCACGTTGGGGGTGTTGGTGACAGCAATGCCTTTTCGAGCTGCTGCNGCCACNTCGATATTATCGACGCCATTGCCGAAATTGGCGATCAGCTTGAGGTTTTCACCGGCCTGCGAAATCAGTGCGCCATCAATTTTATCGGTGACGGTTGGCACNAGCACATCNGCGGTTTTTACNGCGTCAACCAATTGCGCCTGACTAAATGGTTGATCGTCCAGATTTAATTTTGTCTCAAAAAGCTCGCGCATCCGGGTTTCCACCGCATCGGGCAATTTCCGCGTCACAATGACGACCGGCTTTTTGTTTAACATAAAAATTTTATCCTATTGTTGACGGCTCTTTAACTATGATCCGTCAGATTGNCCAGAAGTGACATTGAACTGGCATTGATAGCAGCAGACCACATTTGGCGCGCAAAGCAAATCAGAAATTTTACANGGAAATNCGATTAAAAATATGAGCATAATATCTGGTCATAAAATGCAACTCACCAAATTTCTAATGGCACTTATCATTGCTGGCGGTGGGTTTTCGTTTGCNNGAGCAGAAATNGGAAAAACCGGTCTTCCATTGCCGCGATTTGTCAGCCTGAAAGCCAAAAAAGTAAATATGCGCGTTGGACCTGGTAGTGAATATCAGGTTGAATGGATGTACATCAAACAGGGNTTACCTGTTGAAATTATTCAAGAATTTGATAATTGGCGAAAAATCCGCGACCCCCAGGGCAATGAAGGATGGATTTTACATTCTCTGCTCTCAGGCAAGCGCACAGCCATCATCTCTCCNTGGAATCGGGATAAAAANGACTATNTGATCTCGATGCTTGAGGCTCCAGAGGCTTCCNCAAAACTGAAAGCGCANNTNCAACCCGGNGTNATTGCAAGGGTCAATTATTGCGATAATCAATGGTGCGAACTATCNGCCGCTAATGCCCGTGGATACGTAAAACAAGAATTGCTTTGGGGCGTTTATCCCGANGAAGCTTTTGAAAATTAAAGGGNNGGTCCGGCTTGAACGGGAAACTTAATCCCGCTTTTTGATGCGAACNACCACATCGACACCGCTGATTTCCATTCCTTCAGGAGGCTTTGGCAGGTTNTCAAAGCGGATCACATCATCGGGCATATCGATCAATTCATCGGTACCTTCCACATAAAAATGGTTGTGGTCCCCGACATTTGTATCAAAATAGGTGCGGTTNGAATCAATCGCGATGGCTTTTAACANGCCGGAATCNGTGAATTGGTGCAGAGTATTATAGACGGTTGCGAGCGAGATCGCGACNCCAGCCTTTTTTGCCTCTTCAAAGAGGTTTTCAGCCGAAACATGCCTGTCACCTTTGGCAAACAGAAGGTCGGCAAGGGCAATGCGCTGCCGGGTCGGGCGTAGATTTGCCTGCCGCAAACGNCTATCCGCACTGGGTAAATTAATGTCCTGCAAATCCACATTATCGGACTGGGTGTCAGATGATGTGCCGGATTGATTGTCAATCATCAAAATCTCTATCAATTGTTTCACCGCAACATTCTTACAATCACTATAATGAGAACGGTTCTCACCTGCAATAGGGTGCGGTTATTGACCGCATCTTTGTGTGCGCCCTGAACTGGCCTGAACAANGCCNGTATTTTTCAACTTATTTGTGAACAGTTTTATAATCTTTCTTTTGGCGAAGGCAAAAGCTTGTGTTAGTGGTTTAAAAAAATGAAAAAGAATATTTCGAAGGTNCGTGCATAATGGCCGAACAAAAATCCAGTTATAATTACGAAGAAATCCTGACCTGTTCGAGTGGGGAAATGTTCGGTCCGGGCAATGCCCAACTACCAATGCCGCCTATGCTTATGGTTCACCGCATCACTGAAATCAGTGAAACCGGTGGTGAATTCGACAAAGGATTTATTCGCGCCGAATTCGATATCACNGATGATTTATGGTTTTTCGAATGCCACTTTCCGGGTGACCCGGTGATGCCTGGTTGNCTTGGGCTNGATGGCCTGTGGCAATTGACTGGATTTTATCTNGGCTGGCTCGGGGAGCAGGGAAAAGGCCGNGCAATTGCGACNGGTGAAGTGAAATTCAAAGGCATGGTTACNCCTGANACCAAAACGCTNGAATTTGGCATTGATTTTCGCCGTGTCATGCGCGGNAAACTGGTACTTGGTATCGCAAATGGCTGGGTCAAAGCCGATGGCGAAACCATTTTTACGGCCAAAGATTTGAAAGTCTGCCTGTTTAAGGACGATTGATCAAAACAGAGCCGTCGACATCAAATAACCCATTTGGAACCTTAGGTTTCCATTAATTAGTTCTAGTCCCCATTAGAGAAAGGATCGTCCGCATGAAACGAGTTGTAATAACCGGCATGGGAGTGGTTTCTTCAATTGGTAATAACAGCCAAGAAGTACTGACCTCGCTGAAAGAAGCCAAATCAGGCATTAGCGTCGCGGAAGATTATGCAAAATACGGCTTTCGCTGTCAGGTACAAGGTGCGCCTGATCTTGATCCTTTCGAGGTTCTCGATCGCCGCACGGCGCGTTTCATGTCCAAGGGGACAGCGTGGAATTATATCGCGATGGAGCAGGCAATTGCTGATGCGGGCCTTGAAGAAGGCGACATCATCAATCCTCGTACCGGTATTATCATGGGTTCTGGCGGCCCTTCAACCAAGATCATAGTTGAAGCAGCGCTCACCACGATGGATCGCGGACCGAAGCGCATTGGGCCAACGGCTGTACCAAAGGCCATGAGTTCAACTGCCTCGGCGGTGCTTGCGACCCAATTTAAAATCAAGGGTGTAAACTATTCGATCTCATCTGCCTGTGCCACCTCAAACCATTGCATCGGCAATGCCTATGAGACCATTCAAATTGGCAAGCAGGACATGATTTTTGCTGGNGGTTCGGAAGATCTCGACTGGACCATGTCAAATATTTTTGACGCGATGGGNGCCATGTCGAAACACAATGACACCCCTGCCACGGCGNCTCGCGCCTATGATATATCGCGGGATGGATTTGTGATTGCCGGCGGCGCCGGTGTTTTGGTACTTGAAGAACTGGAACACGCGAAAGCACGTGGAGCCAAAATTTATGGCGAAATCGTTGGTTACGGAGCNACTTCCGATGGTGCCGACATGGTTGCGCCATCAGGTGAAGGCGCTGTTCGATGCATGAAAATGGCGCTTGAAACGGTGAACGACCCCATCGATTATATCAACCCGCATGGTACATCGACCCCAATCGGCGACCTCAAGGAGATTGAAGCCATTCGCGAAGTGTTTGGCGATAAATCACCGCCAATCTCCGGAACGAAATCCCTTACCGGTCACTCACTTGGTGCAACGGGNGTTCAGGAAGCGATCTATTCGCTGCTGATGATGAACAATGATTTCATTTGCGAGAGCGCTCACATTACAGAACTTGATCCTGCCTTTGCCGACATGAATATTGTTCGTAAACGCATAGACGGGGTTAAACTCAACACTATTTTATCAAACTCCTTCGGCTTTGGCGGCACCAATGCGACGCTNGCNATGCAGCGCTATAACGGTTAAATGGAACGAAATTCATGACAGCTTTGATGCAAGGAAAACGCGGCCTGATTATGGGTGTCGCGAATGATCATTCAATNGCCTGGGGNATTGCAAAACAACTCTCTGATGCTGGTGCAGAACTGGCTTTCACNTATCAGGGGGATGGNTTTGGCAAGCGNGTNAAACCACTGGCTGCAAGTGTTGGATCAGATATAATTCTCCCGTGCGATGTNGAAGATATCGCNTCAGTTGATGCGGTGTTTGATACATTGAAGGAAAAATGGGGAACGATTGATTTTGTTGTCCACGCAATTGCATTTTCCGACAAGAACGAACTCAAGGGCTTTTACTCGGATACCAGCCGCGAGAACTTCTCCAGAACCATGGTGATTTCCTGTTTCGCGTTTACCGAGATGGCCAAACGTGCGGCAGAACTAATGCCCGATGGCGGTTCCCTCCTCACCCTCACCTATGGTGGCTCACAACGCGTGATGCCTAATTATAACGTGATGGGTGTNGCNAAAGCNGCGCTNGAAGCAAGTGTTCGATATCTTGCAACCGATTACGGCCCGCAAGGCATTCGGGTGAACGCGATATCCGCAGGCCCTGTGCGCACCCTTGCCGGTGCTGGTGTCGCTGACGCGCGTGCGATGTTTAACTATCAACGGAATAACTCACCATTACGGCGCACGGTTGAGATATCCGAAGTGGGCGGTTCAGCGCTTTATTTGCTATCGGACCTTTCCTCAGGCGTTACCGGTGAAATCCATTATGTGGATAGCGGTTATTCNACGCTTTCNATGCCACGNGCAGAGATTTTGCAGGCCATCGACAAAATTTAGTCGGCTAATTGGTTTTCATAAAATTGGAAACGGGGGTTGCCACAAGGGTACCTCCCGCCATTTCTTTTAGTTTTGTGGCAAAAATTTTGAAATAATCATTTGCCTGCATTTTTTGAACTGTTTCGGGCACATCCCATTGGCCCCAATGAATGCGGCGATTGCCTTCTTTGGCCTTGTGCACTTGGTAGGTGAATTTTCCGGCAATTTCTGAATCATTATTGATGGCATTGATGAAGTCCTGAACGGCAGATTCCCATTCAGCTTCGTCCCCGTCAAATTCATAGGTAATGGTAATTCCGTGCATCACTTTTCCTTTCGTTTAACAATTTAGTTAACAATAAGGAATAGAAGGTAAAATGCAAATCAATTTCCGATGATCATNGCATCCTGCCGCTTGCGCATTTCGACCAANGGAGAATTAGCCGGCAAACTGACNTTATCTGANGTNAGTAAGCCGCCTTTGGAAATCGGTGCGATAACTTTTGCTCCCTGAAGCAATCCGCATGGGGTTGCCTTTACTGCAAGCGCTTCCGGCACGGTCATCACCCATGAGCGGTAGGAATATTCGCCGATGGCGTCGAGCGTATCGCCGACCTTCAAATCCTTCTTTGCAACAGCACAGACCTCAGCGACTGGCTTTGCCAATGGCACCATATCTGCTTTGCCATATAGCACTGCCTTGGCGCANCTCAGAGGCACTTCGAGNGAAGTCAGATGGTAAGGCCGGTGAAATGTGAAATAGGGGCCCTTGCCGATTTTTAAATCTTCCATGCGNTCGGTTATGCGTGCATGGCTCATATCGGCAATAACAAACACACCGGGGGANACGCCCTTGCCGATGGAAAAATCCACACAACCGGTTTTGGATAAAACACCGCCATCGGCTTGCGGGATCAATGTGGATGNTAATTCATCGACAGAAGCTGCCGGGCCATGCATTCCCGGTTTATCGGGCACCAGGCCGGTGGCGTTGGCAATCGCGGCCATTTCCACCATGGTTTTGGAGCCAT
>JAESSK010000272.1 GCA_016764155.1 Rhizobiaceae bacterium | reverse complement strand
GTTCTTTTTCCCCGGCATGTTCGCGCTGTTCTGGTACGGCATTGAGATTGCTTCCGATAGCTGGCGCTATAAAGAGGTCAGTTGGAACAGCCCGGCCCGAATTCAGATCTATTTCTTCAAAACATTGATCCCGGTCGCCGGCTTCCTGCTGATGCTTCAAGGCACAGCGGAACTCATGCGCTGCTGGAAAGCGATAAAAACCGGCGTTTGGATGAAGCGTCTGGATGATGTCCATGAAACAGAAGACCTGTTGATGAATGAAGATTTACCGGAACCCTCCAAGGGCTAATGTCCGCTAAGCACGAAATTTACACTTTAGAGAGATAAGTATGACCAATCCTGAAATCGCCATCGTAATGTTGTGCCTGTTTATCGTGCTGGTGCTGTTGGGCTTCCCAATTGCCTTCACGCTGTTGGCCATGGGCGTTGCCTTCGGTTATTACGCCTATTATCAGGGCGGCATCGAGACATTCTCTGATCTGTTCAGCAACAATATTTTCTACCTGTTGAACCAGAATACCTATTCGGTGATGGAAAACGATACGCTGGTGGCAATTCCGCTGTTCCTATTTATGGGTTATGTGGTGGAACGCGCCAATATCGTCAGCAAGCTGTTCTTCTCCCTTCAAATGGCCGCCCGTAACCTGCCCGGTTCCATGGCAATTGCCGCGCTAATTACCTGCGCAGTATTCTCAACCGCTTCCGGCATCGTTGGCGCAGTGGTGACCTTGATGGGGCTGCTGGCATTCCCGGCTATGGCCACTGCCGGCTACAACAAGGAATTTGCCGCAGGCGTTATTTGCGCCGGTGGTACGCTGGGCATTTTGATTCCGCCATCCATCATGTTGATTGTCTATGCAGCGATTGCAGAGCTTTCACCGCTCCGTCTTTATGCTGCTGCGGTTTTCCCGGGCCTGATACTGGCCGGTCTTTATATCGTCTATGTGATCGTTCGGGTTTATATAAATCCGGCACTGGCACCAAAACCCAGAGATGAAGACGTGCCGCCAAAAGCTAAAATCTATATGGATTTGCTGATCTCTTTCGTTCCGCTAACCGTACTGATCGCATTGGTATTGGGCTCCATTCTCGGCGGCTTGGCTACACCGGCAGAAGCTGCCGCAATGGGCGCATTGGGTGGTCTGGTTCTGGCTGCAATTTATCGAGCGCTGACCTGGCAAAAAGTAAAGGAAAGTGTGTTCCTGACCGCAAAAGCTACCGCCATGGTTTGCTGGCTGTTCGTTGGTTCGTGGACCTTTGCTTCGATATTCTCCTACCTCGGCGGCCACGACATCATCAAGGACTGGGTGCTCGGTATGGACCTGGAACCATGGCAGTTCCTTGTCATGGCCCAGATGATTATCTTCTTCCTCGGCTGGCCGCTAGAATGGTCCGAAATCCTGATTATTTTCGTGCCGATCTTCCTGCCAATGCTTGAGACATTTGGTGTTAATCCGTATTTCTTCGCAATGCTGGTCGCGCTTAATCTGCAAACCTCATTCCTTACTCCGCCAATGGCGATGTCGGCGTACTACTTAAAAGGGGTGCTCAGAGATCAGATCGAGCTGATGGAAATTTTCAGGGGTATTATGCCTTATCTCGGTATCGTAATTTTCTCCATGGTGCTGATGTATCAGTTCCCAGGCATCGCGCTCTGGTTCCCTGATTATCTGTTCGGCGTGTATATTCCTTAAGCGAGTATCAAAGGAATCTGTCCATGCATTATGAACTATCCGCAGTCGACGCTGCCCGCAAAATTCGCGAAGGCCTGATTTCCTCGGTCGAATTGGTCCGATCTTGTCTGGACCGGATCGAGGAAACCGATGCTGAGCTAAAAGCGTGGGCGCAACTCGATACCGAACACGCCCTTGCTCAAGCAGCAAAGCTGGATGAAATCAGAAAAGCAGGCCGTCCAATCGGCCCGCTACACGGCGTTCCTGTTGGTCTCAAAGATATCGTCGATACCAAGGATTTGCCAACCGAGCGCGGCAGTACAATTTTTGCCGGTCGTAAACCCGATACCGATGCCGCAATCGTTGAACGCCTGATAGATGCAGGCGCGGTCATCATGGGCAAAACCAAGACCACCGAGCTTGCCTTCGTGCACGCAACCGACACGGTTAACCCGCATAATTCCGAATATTCTCCGGGCGGTTCTTCAAGCGGTTCTGCCGCCGCCGTTGGCGCCAAGCAGGTGCCATTGGCCATCGGCACACAGACCAATGGTTCCGTCATTCGTCCGGCATCCTTTTGTGGCACTTACGGCCTCAAACCCACCAGAGGCGTGATCTCTCGCAGAGGTGTTTTGCAAACTTCCAAATCTCTGGATCAGTTAGGCACCTTCGGACGAAGCATCGAAGATGTGGCGCTTCTGGCCGATGCCCTTGCCGGTTACGACCCAACAGACAATCTTTCTTACGCACGCCCCCGTCCAAAAATGCAAGATGGTGCCAAAGCAGATGCGCCGGTAGAACCCGATTTGGTATGGTTCGACCTTCTCTTCAATGATCGCCTCAGCGAAGATGCGAAAGACGGACTAGATGAAGTTCTGGGTGCATTAGATGGGCGCGTTGAAAAACTGCCTGTGCCTTCTGCGTTTCATAGTCTGGTCGAAGTTCAAAGAACCATCCATGAATATGAAATCTGCATGCATTTAAAAAACGAGTTCGACAATCACTGGGATCAAATCAGCGATACTCTGAAACCGGTGATCGAACACGGCAGAACCATTAGCGACGCGCAATATGAAGATGCCATGGGAACCATGGCTGCTGCGGATGTGTTTTTCGCCAGCTTCTTCAACGATTACGATGCCATCATAACGCCGAGCGCCACAGGCGAAGCGCCAAAATTGGGTAATGGCACAGGCGATCCGATATTTTGCACCCTATGGACACTGGCAGGCTTACCGGCAATTAATTTGCCACTTCTAATGGGATCGAACCAATTGCCAATTGGTGTTCAATTGGTCGGTGCTGCGGAAGAAGACGACCGTTTGTTAAGAACAGCAAGCTGGGTAATTCAAGAATTGCGGCCACAAGCCGATTAGAGTATAATTTGATGAACAGGAGAAACAACAATGCTATCTAACAGGACCAAAATCATTGTTGCCATAATTGGCACCAGCTTGATGATGACATTCATCGTGGGCATCGCCTATAGCATCTCCACCGGTTTTGCCGGGTTCTGGGGCGGCCTGCCATTCTGGATCATTTCGCTGTCAGTAATGTCGATGGCATTATACGATTTCTGGGACGAGTGCCTGCGCAAGAAAAATCAAGCGTCTAAATAATCGCGCCAGCTTTCATCACCATGGCATGATTGTCACAGTCGGCCACCATCTCGATATCCACTGACGGGTCACCGTTCACCACCAAAATATCGGCTGCCTGTCCTGGTTCAATCATGCCGTGTGCATCGAGACCCATCAGGTCGGCACCGTTGAAGGTTGAAAAGCGCAGGGCGTCCACATTGCTAATGCCGTTATCGCACATCAACCGTAGTTCATCGGCGTTCTTGCCGTGCTTATTGTGCGGTGTACCTGCGTCCGTGCCCATAGCAATCTTGCCGCCAGCTTTATAAAAAGCCTTGATCGATGCCTGATGGGCTTCCCCGACGCGGCGGCATTTTTCAATGACGAAATCTGGAATTTTGGGACCATCGGTATTATCCGCATTGGCCAGAATATTATGTAGGGCTGCAAAAGTCGGCACGAGATAGGTACCGGCTTCCAGCATCTTGTCGATGCATTCCTGCGTCAGGAAAATGCCGTGTTCAATACTATCTATGCCTGCGTGAATAGCATTCAAAATGCCTTCCGTACCCTGCGCATGGCTAGCAGTACGTTTATGAAAACGATGCGCTTCATGGACGCCGCTGACCATTTCTTCGGCACTGTAATGGGCATCTTCCGGGTTCACACCGGGGGTCATTACACCGCCAGTCGCCATGATTTTCACTAGATCACAACCGGCCAATATCTGCTCGCGAACGGCCTTGCGTACGTCTTCAACCCCATCGGCCACGCGGCCGTGGATATGGCCATGCCCGCCGGTCATGCAAATGATTTTGCCCGATGCATAAATGGTCGGTCCGACGAATTCGCCACGATTAATGGCGTCACGTACGCCAAATTCAGTATATTCACGCCCACCACAATCGCGCACAGAGGTCACGCCACCGCGAAGCGTAGCCTGTGCATTCTTAAGTGCGGTTAAGGTGAATTGTGCTTGCCCCATTTTATCACCATCGGCACGCGGGTCGCCCGACGCCGTATAGCAAAGGTGCACATGGCAATCGATCAGACCGGGCAAAATGGTTTTGCCACTCATATCAAATTCCCGGCCAGAAAAGCCGAAAAACGCGTCATCATTCCCGACCTGACTGATCTTACTGCCCTCAATCAATACAGAATGAGTGCCATCAAGCATTTGCTTGCCATCAAAAATATTGCCGTTGCGTAGTAAAATCGGGCCGCTCATTATCGTACTCCTCTTACGTCGAGATATGCTGAATANAGTGATGTGGTTCCNGTGATGAAGAGGCGGTTGAGCCTTGCTTCGCCAAAGCACACATTGCTGACCAGTTCNGGAATGTGGATCTTGCCGATGAGTTCNCCGTCCGGGTTAAGNCANTGAACCCCGTCANCAGCCGATGACCAGATACGNCCATCNGTATCNAGCCGGAAACCATCAAACAAACCATTGCTGCATTCNGCGAATAGTTTTGAATNACCCAGCGTCTTGCCATCGGAATTAACCGCCACTTTGCGGATATGGGTCGGGCCNTTNTTCACATGCGTNCCNCCGGTATCGGCAATGAACAAATGNTTCTCATCNGCAGAAAANGCCAGACCNTTGGGNTTCACAAANTCNGTTGCNACTGCNGTGACCTCGGCNGTNTCNGGATCAACNCGATANACATAACANGCNCCAATNTCNCNTTCNGNACGNNCNCCTTCATANTCCCCCAAGAATGCCNTANTCNGGATCGGTGAACCAGATTGAACCATCCGANTTCACCACCACATCNTTGGGNGAGTTNANNCGCNTNCCGTCGAACTTNTCNGCNATCACNGTGATTGANCCATCAAACTCAGTNCGNGTTACGCGNCTGCTGAAATGNTCGCACGAGANCATNCGNCCCNGCNCNTCGATGGTATTNCCATTGCTGTTATTTGAATGATCGCGAAACACCGAAACGGAGCCATCNGTGNCATCCCAGCGCANTTGNCGATTGTTNGGAATGTCGGACCAGACNAGATATCTGCCTGCAGCAAACCANACNGGNCCCTCNGACCATCGCGCGCCTGTCCACAAACGTTCGACCCGGGCNTGACCCACAAAGGTNTCGCCAAAGCTCTCATCNATNACCTCGAAACTGGTTCCCTCAACCTGACCGTAAAACATNNTGCTCCTCCCAANTNGCAAACGCCCTCCCANATATCTGGCCGGGCACAATAAATTATCCAAAATACCGGGTCATATTACAATAGGCCAGCGANCTTTTATTGCCTCTTTNTGGTTTTGTGATCGCAGAGGGTGTTGCGTTTTTTGCANCACCNATNGNNNTTTTTGGCAGAAGACAGNATCACCTGTATTGTTTATATAATTTTGTGCGGCGCAATAAAACCTCCCAAATTCGCCGCNANGAAGGAAGTTATATCAGTGNTTTTTACCAATACCGTTGTTGCAAAATTCAGNTTTTTAGTTTTTTTCCTTATCAGCNTCATCGCGACTTTCCACCTNGCCCAGGCAGAAATGNTGGATGTGGAAAAGGACGAATTAAAGATCGGTTTTATCAAACTAACGGACATGGCCCCGTTAGCGATTGCCTATGAAAAAGGNTATTTCGAAGATGAGGGCCTCTATGTCACGCTGGAGGCGCAGGCAAACTGGAAAGTCCTNCTCGACCGCGTCATTACCGGCGAGTTGGATGGNGCCCACATGCTGGCCGGACAACCNCTGGCGGCNACGATTGGTTATGGCACAANGGCCCATATCGTAACGCCATTCTCCATGGATTTGAACGGCAACGGCATCACGGTTTCCAACGANGCATGGGCAATAATGAAGCCNAATATCCCCCATAAGGATGGCAAGCCCGTTCATCCGATCAANGCCGATGCGCTGCGACCGGTGATTGAAGACTATCACGAAAAAGGTCAACCCTTCAAAATGGGAATGGTGTTTCCCGTATCCACCCAAAATTATGAATTACGCTATTGGCTTGCAGCCGGCGGCATTCATCCGGGTTTTTATTCTCCCTTGGATAGTTCCGGGCACATCATGGCGGAGGCGCAGCTCAGCGTGACCCCGCCACCGCAAATGCCTTCCACCATGGATGCCGATACCATCGCCGGATATAGCGTCGGCGAACCATGGAATCAGGTAGCAGTCTTTCGCGGCATTGGGGTTCCGGTGATCACCGATTATGAGATATGGAAGAACAATCCAGAAAAAGTTTTTGGCCTCACCAAGGCCTTCACCGAGCAAAATCCAAACACCACTCTGGCCCTCACTAAAGCGCTGATCCGCGCCGCAAAATGGCTGGATGAAAACGACAATGCCAACCGCAATGAATCCGTCGAAATCCTTTCCCGCTCCGAATATGTGGGGGCAGATGCCGAGGTGATTGCGGCCTCCATGACCGGCACATTTGAATATGAAAAGGGTGATAAGCGGCACGTGCCTGACTTCAATGTCTTCTTTCGCCATTTCGCAACCTATCCCTATTATTCAGACGCCATTTGGTACCTGACCCAAATGCGTCGCTGGGGCCAAATTTCCGAACATAAAGAGGATGGCTGGTACGACGAAATTGCCCGATCCGTCTATCTGCCGGATATCTACCTGAAGGCAGCAACCATGCTGATTGAAGAGGGGCATGTGGCAGAAGCTGAAATTCCGTTCGGAACAGATGGTTATAAAGCTCCCACTTCGGCCTTCATCGACAATATCGAATATGACGGGCGTCAACCCAACGCCTATATCGACGCCCAGAAAATTGGATTGAAATCCGGCCAAAAAATCGAAGGCGACGAAATTATTAGCGCTGCATTAGTCGGTGGATAATTTCAATCATCCAACCTGCTCAGAATGTTAATCAAAGGAAGAATTCGTGACAGAACTTAACCAGATCATCGAAGCCCCGGCCCGGCAAAGGCAGGAAAAATTACTCTCGGTGATTAACAAATCTGAAGGTTGGTTTGGGGCATTAGGGTTGGCATGGTTGCCGCCCCTCCTTAAAATTGCCATCGGTTATAATGTCAAAACGCAACTGAGCGAGCTGCGCCATACTTTGGTTATCCCATTGGTTGGTATTTTAATTTTCCTGGCAGCCTGGGCAATTTTAGCGCCTAAGGTTCAAACTTCGCTCGGCACGATTCCCGGTCCTGCACAGGTGTTGGAGCAAGCAGGTTATTTGTGGGACGATCATCTGCGCACCAGAGAAAAAGCCGTGGCCTTTTATGCCAGAGAGGACATACGCAACGCTAAACTGATTGCAGAAGGCAAAGAGGACAAGGTAAAGCATCGCAAGTTCACCGGTAAAACCACCTATATCGACCAAATAGTCACGTCATTGATAACGGTGCTGGTCGGATTTTTATTTGCATCTGCAATAGCCATCCCACTGGGAATTGCTTCAGGACTTTCCAAATCAGTGAATGGCGCAATCAGCCCGTTGATCCAGATATTCAAGCCGGTTTCTCCGCTGGCATGGTTGCCAATTGTCACTATGATTGTATCCGCTCTTTATGTGGATACCAGCGACTGGCTGCCAAAATCCATGGTGGTTTCAGCGGTCACCGTGACCCTGTGTTCCCTGTGGCCGACTTTGATCAACACCACCCTTGGCGTCGCTTCTATC
>JAESSK010000271.1 GCA_016764155.1 Rhizobiaceae bacterium | reverse complement strand
ACTTCAACGTCGAAGTCATTCTTCGCAAGTGAGCTCATCGTGGTTGAAAGACGAACGATTGGAGGGCCGATGCTGCGAGCCATGCTAAATCCGATTGCCAATGAAAATAACAAAATCGCACTGCCAATTGCTGTATCCGCGGTCATAGCCTGATAGGCATGATCGGACAGACTGATGATTTCATGATGAATATTGGCTGTCGCCAGTTTTTCAATTTCGCGTAGTGCGTTTACACGTATGGTTGTGGTCTCAAACCATTGTTTGGAATTGACGCCAAAATTTGAAGCAGAGGCACCAGCCGCGATAATTTTTTCCCGAAGGCGTGTAACTTCCTCTTCCCCAATGTTTTGCAACATTGCTTCATATTCATCACGATGTCTGTCAGGCTCATTTGCAATGAAACCAGCATGAGCCAGATCCTGACGGGCAATGTGTTTATTAAATGTCAGGAATTGTGCATCCCTGATCGTGCCTTTACTGAGGGCGCCTGCAATTAGGCTTTGCTCTAATCCTGCATATTCTTTCATTTCTGAAAGGTTGAGCAAGGCAACAATTGAAAGGGATATCTCACTATTGGATGAATAGCCGGCCGCATGGAAACCTAATTCGATGATATCGTCAACAATTTTTGAATAATATACTATATTGTCATTGTCGGTGATCGTTTTTGCATCGACTTTATTGCGAAACTCGGCAAGCCCAGCCAAGTCCTCTTCAATGTGGGCAAGGCCCTTTGACATCTCTTGATGAGTGCCATGTTTTAATTTTTCAACCAATTCATGAAAGCGGCTAAATTCATGATCTGTTTCCTTGCGGGCCTCCACAAGGTTCTCTGGAAGTTTTGTATCCGGGGAACCCAGGAAAGCAGCCGTCGTACCACGTTCAACCTGCAATGTGTGGGATAGTTCGCCAAGTTCTGCAACGGTTTCGGAGATTGTCGACACAAACCCCATTTGCTGGTAAATTTTATAGTCTTTATAGACAGATTCTGCTGCTAGCAATAAAACACCAATCAAAGGTGCGGCCAACGCAAGTGAAATTTTGTGGGGAATTCGAAAGCTCGATAACATCCAATTAATCCTGAGTGAGTGCGTCGCAAGTATCGCGACATATGATCTCTAGCTACCCACATGGCTATTGAATACGAAAGGTATACATAACTATATATGGTTAATTTTCCGTTAAACCCAAGACAAGCATTTTGACGTTAGTCGTAGCTGAATTCGAACTGCTTGAACAACCGCTTTGTCGCCCAGTCTTGCCGTTTGATTGGATGTCGTGGAATGGAAAACACCGTAATGTTACAGTGTAACAAAGTTCACTTAGCCACCTTTCGTCCATGGTAAAAACAATGGCTACTGCCAAAGGCAAATAAGAGGGGCCTGCTCACGTCTTATTAACCCGCCGCATCGAATATTGGCCGCGCCCGGCTTTCTCAATTCGCCCATCCTTCACCAGTTTTGCCAGTGCCCTATAGGTGGCCTCATGGGTAAGCCCGATCTCGGCGGCGAATTGTTTGATTTCTTTGCCCAGCATCCCGTCGGCGATTGCCGCGAATACTCTTTCATCGGCTGCGCGGATTGCCTGAATTTCGATGCGGCGTCGATAGGTTTGAACCTGACTGGCAAACCGTGCGCAAAGCGCNATGGCGAAAGCNGAGCCTCGCCCCATCGCTTCAAGAATGGCCTCGCGGTCAATGCCGACGACTTCGGCATCCTCCAGCGCTATAGCATCACAATGATATTGCTCAAAAAACATTGATGGTTCTGCGAAGGTTTCCCCGGCCACGGCGCGGTGAATGACAATGTCTTCGCCGTTTTCGGTGTGACGAACCAATTGTATGCAGCCCTTCTCAAGGAAAAAGATCGCATAGCTATCATCTTGCTGCCGAAACAACACTTCACCCTTCTGAAGGCTTCTCGCTTTCAGGGCGGTACTCGGCAAAACATTGAAGATTCGCGGNAACATCCANAATTGATATGATTGAAATCATATTANTGCAAGGTTTCATCGCTTATGNTCGNGTTTTTAACAGGAGCCACCCCATGCGCGCTATCCCACTTGCCGGCNTTGCCNCCNTCGCCATACTGTTTGGCAGCTTCCAGANTTCCTTCGCCCAGCACACCCANNANATGCANTCNGCCCAGATGGGNGANACCAATTTGCCAACCGAAGGNGGACAATCTGCGTTNGCNGCNATGGNNGAAATCGTCGNNATGTTGATGGANGATCCNNATACNGATTGGTCCAAGGTAAACATCTCAGCCTTGCGCGAACATCTTGTCGATATGAANGAANTAACCCTCAACGCGAAAGCAACCCNATCCAAAGAGAATGGCGCNGTGGTTTTTNCNATCATNGGNGAGGGGCGAACCTTGNGNGCAATTCAATCCATGGTNCCCGCCCACGCCAAAGANTTGGACAAGATTGAAGGCTGGACGGTTACCACAAAAATCANGCCCACCGGTNCNGTTATGACGGTCGCTTCCAAATCGGATACAGANNTTACAAAAATCGCAGCACTNGGTTTCTTCGGCATGATGTCNATCGGCGCCCANCACCANCCTCACCATTTTGCAATGGCAACTGGAAATATNATGGGCCACTAGTTTCTCTAAATACCTGAAATACCTAATCCGAATTGCAATAGAAANTTGCTTCGTCTAACATCCGNAAATATTGAAATATTACCCGGAAATTTGGCTGGGTTGCGGAGGAAATTTTATGCTTTTACCTACTTCACTTGTCGGCAGCTATTGCCAACCTGAATGGCTGATCGATCGGGCCAAGCTTGCCGGACGTTTTCCTCCCCGCACACGGGCAAAAGAATTATGGCGCATTTCAGAAGAATATCTGGCCGAAGCACAGGATGATGCAACCCGCCTTGCGATCAAAGCGCAGGAAGATGCCGGACTTGATATCATCACCGACGGTGAAATTCGCCGTGAAAGCTATTCCAACCGCTTTGCTACCGCCCTTGAAGGCATAGATATCGATAATCCGGGCGTAGCCCTCGATCGTTCTGGTCATGAAAACCCGGTGCCGCGTATTGTTGGCCCGATCAAGCGGAAACATGCAGTGGAAGTGGAGGATCTCAAATTTCTGAGAGCCCACACGGATCGCATGATCAAAATCACTGTGCCTGGTCCTTTCACAATGTCACAACAAGCGCAGAATGATTTTTACAAAACTGACGCCGAAGCCGCCATGGCTTATGCGGGTGCAGTCAACGAAGAAATCAAAGACTTATTTGCAGCCGGTGCCGACGTGGTGCAAATTGACGAACCATATATGCAGGCACGCCCTGAAGATGCCGAGGTCTACGGTCTGGAAGCGCTTAACATCGCGCTCGATGGCGTCACCGGAAAAACCGCAGTTCATATCTGCTTTGGTTATGCCGCCATCATCCACGAACGCCCGAAAGGTGGCTATTCTTTCTTGCCGCAATTGAACGGATGTTCGTGCAACCAGATCAGCCTCGAGACTGCTCAATCCAATCTTGATTGCTCGGTTCTGAGCGAACTCAAGGGCAAAACCATCATTTTGGGTGTGGTCGATCTTTCCGACCCTGAAGTCGAGACTCCGGAAAAAATTGCCGAACGTATTCGGCGTGCTCTGCCTTATATGGATGCAAAAGACATCGTGGTAGCCCCCGATTGCGGCCTAAAATATCTGCCGCGCGATACAGCTTTCGGTAAAATGAAAGCCATGGCCGACGGTGCAAAAATCGTCCGCGAAGAACTCGGCGGTTAATTAACGAGTGTATCCGTAATACGCGGATACGCGAAGGCGGCGAAGAGCCGCCCGGCGTTAGCTGCGCCGCGCATGCGCAGGCCCGAGCAAAGCGAGGATACGCCGTGAGCGAGGGAATTTAAGGGCGAAGAGCCGCCCGGCGCTAGCTGCGCCGCCCTTGTGGAGGCCGGAGCGAGAGGGATAAAGCATGAGCTTTGAATTTCTAATTACGTCGATGATCGTTATTCTCCTTCCCGGAACCGGCGTTCTCTATACCCTTGCCATTGGTTTAGGCAGGGGATTCAGGCCCAGTGTTTTTGCAGCATTTGGTTGCACGATTGGTATTGTCCCGGCAGCCATTGCCAGCATCATTGGTCTGGCCGCCATCCTCCATATGAGCGCACTGGCTTTCCAGATAATCAAATATCTTGGCGTGGCATATCTCTTCTATATGGCATGGAATATTCTGCGCGATGGTGGCGCTATGAAGGTTTCTAGTGATGTCACCAAAATCAGTTCGTGGCGCATCGCCATTAACGGCACATTATTGAATGTTCTAAACCCAAAACTTTCCCTGTTCTTTCTGGCCTTTCTGCCGCAATTCATTCCCGCAGGAACGATCAACCCAACGCCGGTTTTGCTGATGCTGGCACTAACCTTCATGGCGCTGACCTTCATTGTATTCATCGGCTATGGGGCATGCGCCTCATTGGCACGAGACTACGTGATTTCGAAGCCAACAGTGATGGTGTGGTTGCGTCGCACTTTTGCCGGTACCTTTGGCCTGCTGGGACTGAAATTGGCCCTGTCAGAGCGATAACTCCGCTTGCTGATATCAGCAATTATCTGATACCAATTTTCC
>JAESSK010000270.1 GCA_016764155.1 Rhizobiaceae bacterium | reverse complement strand
GGTGGATGAATATAAAAAGCTCTGCCCCTATCATCTGGAAAAAAACGAGCCACTATTTCGCGGCGCCCGGGGCGGTCCGTTGCAGGCGGCGATATTACAAAAATCCATGCGATTGCTACGTTCAGCGCTAGGAATGCCGGATAACGCCACCCCCCATGCCCTACGCCATTCCTTCGCAACGCACCTATTATCCAATGGCGGAGATTTGCGCACCATTCAGGAATTGCTTGGCCACGCCAGCCTGTCCACCACACAAATCTACACTCAAGTCGACACCGACCACTTGATGCGCGCCTATAAAGCTGCCCATCCGCGCGCCAACCGATAAAATTAAATCCAAACCTTTAACCAGATCTCCAGCTTTTTTTGCCAATATAGAGCTGAATATTCAAAGGCTGGGACAATTAGATATGGCAATCCGGATTAGTGAGACCGTTTTAATAGCAATAGGACTGATCAAAATCGCGTTGATCGGGGCATTTCTTGCCTCTCTTTCATCAGCTTCAGCAACCTTTGCAGCCAATGAACCAACCACCACCAATCAAATGACATGCGGTGGCATCAACTTAGTTGAGAAAATGCGCTCTGAAGAGCCGAAAAAATACTCCGAACTCGTAAGTGACGCAGCCAAAATCACCAACGGCTCCTCAATATTTTGGAAAATCGAAAAAGACGGCGCCGAACCATCATATCTGCTTGGCACCATGCATGTGAGCGACCCGAAGGTAACAACCCTCTCCCCGGCCGCTCAAACCGCATTAAACAGCTCAAAAACCATCATCGTTGAAAACACCGAGACATTTGACCCGAAAAAAGCAACCGCTGCCATGGTTCAGCTTAAGCATTTAACTTTTCTGAAGGCTGGCCAAACCCTTGATGCAAAGTTTAATGGCGAATTGAAAACTAAATTACAACAAGCCGTCACAAAACGCGGCATGCCTTTCCAGATCGCCAACCGGATGCAGCCATGGGTGGTTGCAACCATTGTCGCCCTGCCCGTTTGCGAAATGGTAGCCAAACAAAGAGGCAAGAAAGTCCTCGATCACCTCATCGCCGATCACGCCATCAAAAACGGCAAAACCCTGATCGGCCTAGAAACCATGGAAGAGCAATTCTCAGCCATTGCCAGCCTGCCAGCGGAATTCCATTTTTCAGCATTGAAAGAAACTCTGGCCATGGGTTCCGACCAGTCAGAAAACATCATCGCCACCATGAAAGCCCTATACCAGACTGGCAGCATAAGCATGCTAATGCCCCTGATGAAGTCCGTTTCCCCCAAAGCATTCACGGGAAAAGGCACCACGGCATTCCAAGAAGCCCTGATCATAAACCGGAATAGAATCATGGCCGAACGCTCACAAGAACACCTCGAAAAAGGCGGTACATTCTTAGCCGTCGGCGCGTTGCATCTTTCGGGAGAGACAGGTCTGGTAAGCCTACTGCGGAAACAAGGATTTAAAGTTACGGCTATTAAGTCTGCCGGGTAATGCCACTTGCAATAGGTTTTGTCCCAGCGACAAACGTGATACAATAAAGCATGACAAACAAAAACGACTTCACCAAGGATGCAAAGAACGAGAAGTGGCCGGGTGATATTCAAACCCGTGCGGAACTCGATTCAGCGCTTGAATCCGGATTGAAAAGTGGCGTTAGCACTCGGACCATTGATGAAATTTTCGAAAGCGTGATAGCCAAAGCAAAGAATGGCTGACTTCGTCCTTTCAAAACTTGCCGATCAAGATTTGGAAGATATTGCCGCTTATACAGTTTTGAATTTTGGCATCAACGAGGCCCTAGAATATAAGGCCTCCATTGCGCAAAGCGCGAAAACTGCCGCACATTTCCCCTCTATTGGCAAACCATATACGACTCAAAAAGGACACGTCTTTCAACGTTACAATATTGGTCGCCATGCATTATTTTACCAGCCAACGGAGGCGGGGATTTTCATAGTCCGTATCCTCCACCAAATGATGGATTTAGACAGACATCTGGACGAATAGCCCTACATATGAATAGGCTTACCCGCCGTTGCCATTGCAGCTTCGCGCACAGCTTCTGACATGGTCGGATGCGCATGGCAGGTTCTGGCTAAATCTTCGGACGAACCGCCAAATTCCATCAGCACTGCCGCTTCGTGGATCATCTCACCGGCACCAAAGCCAACGATATGAACACCGAGCACACGGTCCGTGTGTTTATCAGCTAGAAACTTGACGAAACCATCGGTTTTTTGCATGGCGCGNGCGCGNCCATTGGCTGAGAACGGATATTTNCCGCTGTTAAATTCAATGCCTGCAGCNTTNANTTCTTCCTCGGTTTTNCCNACAGAGGCCACTTCCGGCGAGGTGTAAACAACCCCCGGAATNACATTNTAATTCACATGNCCNGCNTGACCAGCAAGGGTTTCNGCAACAGCAACNCCTTCGTCTTCTGCCTTNTGCGCCAGCATCGGNCCATCGATCACATCGCCAATGGCATAAATGCCNGCGATATTNGTTTGCCAATGATCATTGGTTTTGATTTTTCCACGATCCATTTCGACGCCGAGCGCTTCAAGACCCAAACCATCCGTGAACGGTCTGCGACCGGTAGCAATCAGAACCACNGCNGCTTCNAGTGTTTGCGCGTCNCCGCCCTTGGCAGGTTCAAANGTTACGGCAGCGCCANTATCNGAGGCAGCAACGCCGGTTACCTTAGCGGACAATTTGAACTTCATGCCCTGTTTGGCAAGCATGCGCTGGAACTGTTTGGAAACATCATTNTCCATCGGCCCCAAAATNCTGCCGAGATATTCAACCACGGTGACTTCCGTGCCAAGACGGCTCCAGACNGAACCAAGTTCTAGCCCGATNACACCNCCGCCCACGACAATCATGGTTTTTGGAACTTCGCTGAGCTCCAAAGCACCGGTCGAAGAAACAATGATCTTTTCGTCGATTTCAACATCAACACCGGGAATGCCAGCCACTTCCGAGCCGGTGGCAATCACNATATTTTTGGCTTCAACCTCGGTGACTTTTCCATCATCATCNGTAACCGNAACTTTGCCCGCTGCCACAACGCTGCCAATNCCGCGAAACGTATCNATTTTATTTTTCTTAAGCAGAAATTCGACCCCNTCCNCATTGGATTTAATGGTCGCNGACTTATGAGCCATCATCGCTGCCAGATCGAGCTTGGGTTTACCCACCTTAACGCCNAGGCTCTCAAACCCGCCTTCCACTTCGTGGAAAACTTCGGATGCATGCAGCAGCGCTTTAGAAGGGATACAGCCCACATTCAGGCAGGTTCCACCATAGGTCGGGTTCTTCTCGACCACGGCTGTTTTTAAGCCCAATTGAGCCGCCTTGATTGCACAGACATAACCGCCCGGGCCGCTACCAATGATTACTACGTCGTAGATATCGCTCATAATTTTGTTCTTTCCTCAAAATATTTTAGCGTCCGCCGGTTACATCCAATATGGCTCCCGTCACATAGGATGCTTCTTTCGACATTAGCCATGAAATCGAATTCGCCACTTCTTCCGCGCTGCCCTCGCGTTGCATGGGAAGAGAAGCTCTCATTTCCGCAACCCGCTCAGGTTGCCCACCNCTTGCATGAATATCCGTACCGATNATACCAGGGCGAACCGCATTCACCCGAATGCCTTCGCTTGCNACNTCAAGGGCCAGCCCNTTGGTAAAACTATCAATCGCACCTTTGGACGCGGCATAATCCACGTAATTATTNGGCGCGCCNAGCAGCGCTGCCACAGACGATAAATTGACGATCGCNCCGCCCTTGCCGCCATGTTTGGTCGACATGCGTTTAACCGCCTCGCGAGCGCATAAAATNCTNCCCAAAACATTGACGTTCAACATATTGGATACCCGNTCGGCAGAATATTCATCNACCCGCGCCGCNTGATCGACAATACCGGCATTATTGACCAANCCAACCAACGGACCATAGCTGTCAGCGGCTTCAAACATCCGCAAAATATCGGCTTCTTTTCCCACATCGCCCTGAACGGCCGCAGCATTGCCGCCCTTGGCAATTACCGCGGCAACCACTTCGTCAGCAGCGACTTTATTGCCCACATAATTGACGATGATCGTATGAGAGGGNGAAGCCAATTGGGTAGCACAAGCCGCGCCAATCCCGCGACTTCCACCNGTAATAATAATAACATCTGACATCAAATTTACTCCAATATGGCCCTAAGCAAGCAATTGCCAAAGGATCAAGGCCATACCAGCGGTTGAAATCGCCCANATTATGGAGCGAACAAACGGAATTCCCGCGACATAAGCCGGCACATAAGCTACCCGACCCCAGAAATATATCTGCGNNCCAAGCGCCGTCATCTCNTTGACCTTNCCGGTATAAAGACCNATCAGAACAAGCGCTGCAAAGGGCGGCATGGTTTCAAGCAAATTAAAATATGCCCGCTCAAAACGTCCNCAAATCGGACTCAATTCAGGGTCCTCGTCACGCACGCTCATCGCGTGAAGGAAGCCAAAGTCCGTCAACGCAGAGCCCATATGCACAAGCAATTGCACGAAAAACANCACGACCGTGTAAAGCAACATCGTTAGTTCAACTGACATGATATTTTCCTTACATTGCTAAATTCAGGGCTGGCTAAATTNTGGATTTTNCCAATTAAAGATCAAGCACCAAACGTTCCGGGTCTTCCAGACTTTCTTTAACCCGCACAAGGAAGGTCACAGCCTCTTTGCCGTCAACAATCCGGTGATCATAAGAAAGCGCCAGATACATCATCGGGCGGATAACCACCTCGCCATCCATCGCGATAGGGCGCGGCTGGATTTTGTGCATGCCAAGAATACCCGATTGCGGCGCATTCAAAATCGGCGTCGACATCAAGGATCCATAAACCCCACCATTGGAAATGGTGAAAGTACCGCCCTGCATATCAGCCATTGAGAGCTTGCCATCACGGGCCTTGCGACCCAGATTACCAATTTCTTTTTCAACATCGGCAATCGACATCTGCTCGGCATTNCGAACCACCGGCACTACCAAACCTTTATCCGTACCAACAGCCACACCAATATGGCAGAACTGCTTATAAATGATATCGGTGCCATCAATNTCNGCATTGACCGANGGNATTTCTGCCAGCGCATGACAAATAGCCCGGGTGAAAAAGCCCATAAAGCCAAGTTTCACGCCGTGTTTCTTCTCAAACAATTCTTTGTACTTTTTGCGCAGTTCCATGACNGCNGTCATATCCACCTCGTTAAAGGTGGTNAGCATTGCNGCGGTATTTTGTGCGTCTTTCAGGCGGCGGGCAATGGTNAGGCGAAGCCTTGTCATTTTCACCCGCTCTTCGCGGGGGCCTTCATCGCTTGATGCTGGCGCAGGTTCAGCAGGTGCTGGACTTGCAACAGCCGTTCCAGCTTTCATCACATCTTCTTTGAGAACCTGACCGCGTTTTCCAGAACCGGCAACATCACCGTCGCCCAGACCTTTTTCAGTCATCATTTTTTGAGCAGCAGGAGAGGCTGGCATTTCCGATGACTTTNNAGCCGATGCTGGCGCAGCGGCAGGTGCCGCTTTTTCAGCAGGAGCAGCGGTNCCCGCANNCCCCTCTTCAAAGTTTGCCANCAAGGCACCCACTTCAACGGTTTCACCGTCAGGAGCAACGATCTCNGTTAACACACCATCGGCAGGTGCAAGAACTTCCTGAGCTACTTTATCGGTTTCAAGTTCCACCAAAGGCTCATCCGCCTTCACTGCGTCGCCCACCTGTTTCAGCCATTGGCCAACAGTTGCTTCGGTTACAGATTCGCCCATAATTGGTACGCGAATTTCAGTCGCCATGGTTCAATGCCCTTTTATGCTTTGATTATTNAAGTGTTGTTTCATGCCAGTTCGTCTCTCGAATTCTCAGTCTTTATTCACCAAGTGCGTCTTCCAAAAACGCTTCCAGCTGNGCCAGATGCTTTGACATCAAGCCCGTTGCCGGAGAAGCAGACGCTGGACGCCCCGCATAGCGGGCCCGTTTATGCTTTGCTTCGATATGGTTGAATACCCACTCAAGATAAGGTTCGATAAAGGACCAGCTGCCCATATTCTTGGGCTCTTCCTGACACCAGACAAATTCTGCCTGCTTGAAACGAGTAAGTTCCGTGATCAGCGCTTTAGCCGGGAAAGGATAAAGCTGCTCTAGCCGCAGAAGATAAATATCATTGATATCGCGTTTTTCGCGTTCCTCGTAGAGGTCGTAATAAACCTTGCCGGAGCAAAGCACCACGCGCTTGATTTTATCATCCTTGGCAAGCTTGATCTTCTCACCCTTTTTATGTTCCGCATCATCCCATAACAGACGGTGGAACACGCTATCCTCGGCCATTTCGGAAAGCTCTGATACAGCCCTCTTATGGCGCAACAATGATTTAGGCGTCATAATGATCAGCGGCTTGCGGAATTCGCGGTGCAACTGACGGCGCAGAACATGGAAATAGTTGGAAGGCGTGGTGCAGTTTACAATTTGCATATTGTCTTCCGCACAAAGCTGCAAAAACCGTTCCAGCCTTGCAGAGGAATGCTCGGGCCCCTGACCTTCATAGCCATGGGGAAGCAACAATGTCAGTCCACTCATACGAAGCCATTTGCGCTCGCCTGAGGATATAAACTGATCAATGATCACCTGAGCCCCATTGACGAAATCGCCAAACTGGCCTTCCCAAATGGTTGCCGCATCAGGATTTGCCAGAGAATAGCCGTACTCATAACCAAGTACCGCTTCTTCCGACAACATCGAATTGATAACTTCGTAATCGGCCTGATCTTCAGACAAATTGCTCAATGGAATATAACGGTCTTCGTTATCCTGATCATAAACCACCGAATGACGCTGAACAAAAGTACCGCGCTCCACGTCCTGACCGGAAAGGCGCACCTTATGTCCGTCAAGCATCAGAGATCCAAAGGCCAGAGCCTCAGCCATTGCCCAATTGATATTTTTGCCGGTTTTGATCATTTCTGCACGACCATCAAAGAACCGTTTGATGGTTTTGTGCAT
>JAESSK010000269.1 GCA_016764155.1 Rhizobiaceae bacterium | reverse complement strand
TGGCTTTTTCGGCCATATCTTTAGTGCTTCTTTCGAGCATCTGACCAATCGCGGTATTGGTAACCTCAAGCGTTTTCTCTCAACGCGTTCAGGAAATAACTGGCGCACGCCGTGCCTCCGTTGAAGAAATCATGGCTGACGATGAAATCGATGCCGTGATTATCGCAACGCCCACTGATTTGCACGCCGATCAAATGGAAATGGCCGCACGTGCGGGCAAAGCAATTTTTTGCGAAAAACCCATTGCGCTTGATCTGGAGCGAGTCCGTAATTGCCTCAAAGTGGTTGATGAAACCAATGCAAAAGTGATGGTTGGTTTCAACCGCCGTTTCGACGCCAATTTTGCCAATATGCGTTCGAAAATTGATGCAGGTGCCATCGGTAATGTGGAGATGGTACAGATCACATCGCGCGATCCTTCACCGCCACCAGCCGATTATGTCGGACGCTCCGGTGGACTGTTTCGCGATATGATGATCCACGATTTTGATATGGCGCGTTTCATGCTGGGCGAAGAAATAACAGAAGTCACAGCGACCGGATCCGTGCTGGTGGATGAGGCCATCGGCGAGGCTGGAGACGTAGATAGCGCCACCGCAACCTTAAAAACCGCCAGCGGAAAAATCGCCGTCATTTCAAATTCCCGTCGTGCTTCTTACGGTTACGATCAGCGTGTTGAGGTACATGGATCAAAAGGTTTGATCAGCGCCGAAAACCTTCGCGCAACAACGGTGACGATCGCTAATGAAGATGGCTATCACACAGAGCCTTTGCTTGATTTTTTCATGGAGCGCTACGCCGCCGCCTATAAAAATGAGCTGGCCTATTTCGTGAAATCATTGGAAGAAAATACGGTGATTACGCCGGATGGTTCGGACGGTCTGAAGGCGTTGGAACTTGCCGATGCTGCGGTTCAATCAATGGAGTTGGGTAAGACAATCAAGCTTGCCTGAATTATATTTCTTCCATTGCCTGCCATCCATGCAGCACCTTTAGAGTGGCAATTTCCATCGTAAAGAAATTGCCGCCGCCACCTGTTTGATCGTGCTTGCGATCAATCGGAATGCCGCTGAAATGACAGTATAATAATGTGCCAACCGCACCATGACCGACGAGGAGCAAGTCGCCTTCTTTGCGCGATGCAAGCACGGCTTGCACTTCACCAACAATGCGGGCTTGGGCAGCAGTAGCGCTTTCCCATCCTTTGACGCTTACGTCCGGATTGGCAAAAAATTGATCGGTCATATCTTCGAACGCGGTGCTTTCCAAGAAGCCGGTGGAGGTGCGATCGTTTTCGTGCATCTTCTCACGAATTTCCGGAATAACTCCTAGGGAAGCGCCAAGAATTTGCGCGGCTTCGGTGGCTTTAGTCTCAGCGCTTGAAACGATGCGTTTTGTCTTGATAAGCGCTGCCGAACCACAAATATTACGAACCCGTTCTGCCCCCACATCTGAAAGGCTCCATTCAGGAACAGGAATATCTGGATCAATATTTACTTGAGGGTGAGTGAGGTAACGAAGCACCTCACCGGTCAAAATAAATTGCCCTGATCAATTTTTGCAGTAGGCTTTGCAGGTTTTTTTGCAGCGGATGGTTTCGATTTCATCGGTTTCTCGCCTTGGGCGATACCCTCGATTTCACCGTCCCGCATCCGCACAGTGAACGCGTCGCCCGGCCCGATGGCATTGGCTGACATGATGGCGTTTTGGTCGCCGTCCAAGACCAGTGCATAGCCCCGTGCCAGGACATTATTATAGGAAAGCGTTTCGATCAGACGGCTGGCCTGATTAAGCCTTCCGCGCATCCGTTCCATATGATTGCGTGTGGCAATGTGCTTGCGTTGAACCAACGCATCAAGGGTTTCGCCTGCCCGGGAAATGGATTTTTCCAGCCCCGATAGGTTCAGCCTTCTTGCAATGATATCAAGTCGAGAACGATGGTTTTGAACCATATGTCCAAGACCACGACCCAAGCGGCCCGTGGCCTCATCAAGCCTGCGCCTTGGCATGGCGAGTAGCATATCGGGTGTGGCAAGCCCACGCTCGGCGGCACGTAAATCAGACTGATGACGCNCTAGCTTTCTGGAAATCACCGTTTGAATTCGTGCCGCTAGGCTGGCAAGATTGGCTTCGAGATCGACCTTAACAGGCACGGCAATTTCNGCAGCACCCGTCGGCGTTGGTGCGCGGATATCGGCAGCAAGATCAATCAGCGTCCAGTCGGTTTCGTGGCCAACAGCGGAGATGATCGGCAGGTCGGAATCCGCCGTTGCCCGCACNACGGCCTCATCATTGAAGCCCCATAAATCTTCGATGCTTCCGCCACCACGCGCAACGATGATCATGTCCGGTTTTGGCATGGCGGAATTTTCGTCTATCGCATTAAACCCGCGTATGGCATTGGCCACTTCATCACCGCTGGTATCCCCTTGCACCCGCACCGGCCAGACCAGCACATGCACAGGATAGCGGTCGGAGAGGCGGTGCAAAATATCACGGATCACAGCGCCCGTAGGGGAGGTGACCACGCCAATGACTTTCGGAAGATAGGGCAAAATCTGTTTGCGTTCCGCCGCAAATACCCCCTCGGCAGTGAGCTTTTTCTTGCGCTCTGCCAGCAGCGCCATCAAAGCACCGGCACCGGCAGGTTCCAGCCCCTCAATCACGATTTGATATTTCGATGAGCCGGGATAGGTGGTGAGCTTGCCGGTGGCGATTACCTCAAGCCCTTCTTCGGGCAAATGTTTTAGTTTGGAGGCAACCCCGCGCCAGATCACGGCTTCCAGCCGAGCTCGATCATCTTTCAGCGAGAAGTAGGAATGGCCGGAGGAGTGGGGGCCGCGATAACCGGATATTTCACCGCGCACGCGCACGTGACCAAAGCGGTCTTCAACCGTGCGTTTTAGCGCCCCGGAAATTTCGGAAACAGAATATNCGCCTGCATTTGATTTTTTAGAAGATTCGACCATGGAAGAATTCTATTGCCATCCACGGGTGGTTTCAACTCTTTAGAACAGTGTGCTCAAACGCTTTGGGGACGAAAGCTTCTGGCAATCAATAATACCGCCATTGCCAATGCTGCAGGGATGATTGCAAACCATGTTCCGGCAGCCACAAGACCTGCTGTTCCAGCCCAAAGGATTGAGGAAAATGCTTCAGCNAACGTTGCCACCTTCGACGAGGTTTGTCTGCGGCGAAAATTGGAACGTTCCGCTTGGCTTCNAAACCACANNTGGATCATTGTGGCAGAGGCCGCAGCAACCAGAATGTGAATGGTTGCAATCAGCGCCAAGCGAGCATCCAGATAAAACAGCATCAATAATATGGGGCTTGCAATCATCACAATTGCGCCGAGCACAGCCTCGATTTTTGCACGAATTAGTGTGCCTGTTGGAATTGGCGCGGTCGATACAAGATCGGGTGCATCCTCCCCGGAAATCGCTAACCATGCGAGGCCGCCGGAAAGCTGACCCGTGGCCATCACCAATACAGGAACCACCACCACGTCGAGCACACCAGCCGTACCGAAGCCCTGCCACAACATAAAGGCGGGTGGCAGAAGGTACAGAATTTGCATCAGGGTTTGAGAAATCAGCCAGTGATCACGCAACAATAATTGCCATTCCTTACGGCGTAGATGGGCGCTCACTGAGCGGCGCTTGAATAGGTTTGAGTGATTTTTCTGAATAACGCTGGCGCCAGTAAAGTTACTCGCAGCAAGCACCCGTTCGCCAAATTTATTGGAGAATACCCGAATTGAAATCGCCAGCATGGCAAGGGAGGCCAGAATAATTGTGGCGATTGCCAAGACATCGCCCATCAGCGCACGTGCCGGAATCCATAATAAACTCTGCGTATGGGGCGCATAAGCCAGCACCTGTTCCGACGAGAAAAACTCGATGCGTGAAATGCTGCCAATCGATGAAATGGCTGCAAGTTGAATGCCAATGATAAANCTNGCACCGACNATNGCNGCNACAATTTGTGCCATCGATCGCGTGCGNTTTGCGCCGAAAATTCTGAATAGGCCGGAGGTGACCGCCAGCGACAGCGAGGTGACAATCGCGCCCAGGCAAAATAGCAATGGGTAACCAGCCAGCCAGCGCGCGCCATCAAACCACGCCAGCACATTGATTGCTGGCGCAAACAAAACCAGTGAAAGCATGGTGGTAGAAATTGCAATTGTGCCCACGCGAACGGCAAATAGCCGCCGTACGGATGTGGGTGACGATAATATCAAATCAAGATCGGACCGGGCATAAAATACCCGCGTCACCATCTCCAAAGCCTGAGACATCATCAGCGAAAAGATCAAAAACATTGTGCCGGTGATCATCACAAGGGATGTTTTATCGGGTAGAATGCCGCTTTCCAGCGAGGGGCGGATCATGCCGTAAGCCAGCAAATGCATGGCCGCCGCAGCGATGAAGATCACCACCAAAATAGTGCGTTCCCGTCCCGGTTTTCCTGCCGTCATCATGCGCATGAAGTCGCGCCAGAACAGAGAAAACTCGTGACCAGCAAACCATTGCAAAGTGCCGGGTTTGGTCATGTGGGCAGAGATCATTAATGGTTATTCCTAGGCCGCATTGGCAATTGGTTCTGCCGTTTCGGCCACCAGGCTAAGGAAAATATCTTCCAGATTTTTAGTGTCATTGCCTGCAGATTTGCTGAGTTCTTCTAGTGTGCCTTCAGCGATCAGATGGCCATTGGCAATCACTCCGATGCGGTCTGCCATGCGTTCGGCAACTTCCAGAATGTGGGTCGTCATAATGACAGTGCAACCATCGGCAACACGCTTTTGCAAAACATCTTTCACCAGACGCGCAGAACCGGCATCAAGCCCGGTCAGCGGTTCATCAAGAATGATCAGTTTTGGATTGTGAACAAGGGCACCAGCCAATGCCACCTTTTGGCGCATGCCTTTGGAAAAGCCTTCGCAACGCTCGTGCCCGTGGGGGGTAAGCTGCAACCAATCCAGTAATTCAGCCGATTGGACGCGGGCCTGTTCAGGAGGAATATCCCAAAGCCCTGCAACAAAATCCAGATATTCAAACGGTGTTAGCCGGTCGTAAATCATCGGTTCATCGGAAACCCAAGCGGTAATGGCTTTGGCCTCAACTGGATATTTATCGGTATCAATACCGAAGATGGAAATCGAACCGGAATCCGCTTCAAGCAGGCCCGAAACCATGCGAAGCGAGGTGGTTTTACCAGCACCATTGGGACCAAGCAAAGCGTAAAACTCTCCGGCCCGGACTTCCAAATTGAGATCATCCACCGCCGGTCGATTAAAGCTCTTGTTCAAATTTTTGATTGATAGTGCGTTTTGCATCGGTTTTCCCTGAGTTATACCCAAAGGATAAAATAGCAGGCCAAAGTTTAAACGCAGTGAAATATCAGTAAGTTTCGCAGAACTTGGGTATCTTGGGAAATAAAGGGTTAAAGTAAATAATAGGATGAGAGGTTTAATCTCATCGATATCTCACCTCAAGTCCGTGGATGACAGCAAAGCAGGCGTGGGGCCAACAGATCAGGCGATGGATTTTTTCAATCGCATGACGCGGGCATAAGAGGCCTTGATCTGCGCTTGGCTCAAGCGGCCATCCTTTACCGCGCGTACAATCCATTGAACCACATGAACCGGAAGGTCCTCGTCATATCTCAAGGAATTGGACATTAGCAGCAAGTCATTGCCCGCTTGAAGCGAGCGGATGCAAGCATCTTCCAGGCTAAAGGATTTACGGATCGCGCCCATGTCCAGATCATCGGTCAGGATCACCCCATTATAGCGCAATTTCTTGCGCAATAGTCCGGTCAGGGCCTTCTTGGAAAAGGTGATCGGCAGTTTGCCGTTGGAAGAATTCTTATGATAAAGATGCCCGCCCATGATCACTGGCGCTTGTGTCACCATGTTCTGGAACGGTACCAATTCTTCACTGCCCCATGTTTTGGTAATGTCGACAAAGCCGTCATGGCTGTCGCCGCTCGATGTGCCATGGCCCGGAAAATGTTTCAAAGAACAGGCAACTCTTGCCGATGACATGCCTGATACAAATGCAGTGGCAAATGATGTGATGCGGTCGGCGTCTGTTCCAAAACTTCTGCCATATCTGCCAATCACCGGGTTCT
>JAESSK010000268.1 GCA_016764155.1 Rhizobiaceae bacterium | reverse complement strand
GCAAACCGCACCAGAGCGCTGATCATCGAACTATCAAAAGACGTTGAACCAACCCTCAAAAAGGTCGAAGCAGAACTCCAGCGCGAAGCTGAATCAGAACTTAAAGAACAGGACATAACCGATTCAGAAATAAGCACATTTTGCCGTGTTCATATTCGATATGATGGAACAGACACCCCCATATCCGTGCCAATGGCACCGCGTCAAACCATGATAGACGCCTTCGAAGATGGCCACAAAAAACAGTTTGGTTTCATCTTTGAAAACAAAACTCTGATCGTCGAGGCAATAGAAGTCGAAGCCGTTGGCGGCGGGGCAAATATTCCTGAACCTGAATCAGAATTAGAATTAGATGATCAAGAATTGCCTGCATCTGAAACCACACCAATCTTCTCCGCAGGCAAATGGCACGATGCCGGAATTCACATGCGCGATACGCTCGCGCCAGGAAACAGCATCGCGGGCCCTGCCCTGATCATCGAACCACACCAGACCATCGTCGTGGAACCGGGCTGGCGCGCCTCAATCAACGCACGCGGCCACATCATCATGGAACGCGCCTACGCCCTTGAGCGCGTGGCAGCGATTGGCACCAAAGTTGATCCAGTGATGCTGGAAGTGTTCAACAATTTGTTCATGTCGATAGCCGAACAAATGGGCGTCACCCTGCAAAATACCGCTTATTCGGTCAATATTAAAGAACGCCTCGATTTCTCTTGCGCGGTATTTTCAAGCGATGGATCTTTGGTCGCCAACGCCCCACACATGCCGGTGCATCTGGGCAGTATGGATCGCTCGGTCGAAACCATTGTCGCCCTGAACGTTGGAAACATATTCCCCGGCGACGTGTTCCTCCTCAACGCCCCCTATAATGGCGGCACCCATTTGCCTGACCTTACCGTAGTCACCCCGGTTTTTGATGAGGACAATGAAAAACTGCTATTTTTCGTCGCCTCCCGCGGCCACCACGCCGATATTGGCGGCATGGCACCCGGCAGCGCCACCCCTCGCGCCACCCATGTGGACGAAGAAGGCGTGCTGATCGATAATTTCAAACTGGTCGATGCGGGCGTATTTCAGGAAGAAGGCATGTTGGAACTTCTGACAAACCATCCATGGCCCGCCCGCAATCCAACGCAAAACATGGCCGATATCCGCGCTCAGGTCGCAGCCAACGAAAAAGGCATTGCTGAACTTCGAAGAATGGTCAACCATTTCAGCCTCGATACGGTCCACGCCTATATGGGTCACGTGCAGGACAATGCCGAAGAAAGCGTACGCCGCGTCATCGATGCGCTTGAAGCTTGCGAAGCCACTTACGAGACGGACACCGGTCAGGTGATCTGCGTAAAAATCAGCGTTGATAAGGAAAAACGCGAAGCAACCGTCGATTTCACCGGTACATCGAAAGCATGGAAAAACAATTTCAATGCCCCCGAACCGGTGTCCCGTGCCGCTGTACTCTATGTTTTCCGCTTGATGGTAGAAACCAATATCCCGATAAATGCAGGGTGTNTNAAACCCATCCANATCATCATAGAGGAAGGCTCNATGCTGAANCCNCAATANCCTTCAGCTGTGATCGCAGGCAATACCGAAACCAGCCAGCAAGTGACTAACTGCCTGCTTCAGGCCCTCGGTTCNATNGCNAATTGCCAAGGNACCATGAACAANCTCACCTATGGCAATGAGCGNTATCAAAACTATGAAACCATTTGCAGTGGCTCGCCCGCNGGNCAAATGAACAGNGGCGANGGNTTTGCNGGCACCGATGCNGTGCATGTGCACATGACCAATACCAGAATGACCGATCCGGAAATTCTGGAAATGCGTTTTCCGATCGTGGTCGAAGAATTNTCNATCCGNGCAAATTCCGGCGGCGTTGGCAAATTCTGCGGCGGNGATGGCACCATACGCCGNTTNCGTTTCCTCGAAGAAATGGAATGCGCNATCCTCTCCAGCCATAGAAAACGNGGNCCNGCNGGNATCAATGGNGGNGGCCCGGGCAAAGTCGGAAAAACNGAAATNCGCCGCAAGGACGGCACGCTGGAAGAACTTGAATATTGCGACCAGACAACNGTCTACCCCGGCGAGGCAGNCATNGTGACAACCCCCGCCAGCGGTGCTTTTGGAAAACTCTAGAAGCAAGCCTGACTTAAGTTAAATTGGCTTAGGTGGCGAAGAGCCACCCGGTGCTAGCTGCACCGCCCTTACGGAGGGCCCGAGTGAAACGAGGATGCGCCCGTGAGAGCAAACAAAACTAGATCGATTCCGTCAAAGACGGACACGATCTAGTTAAGGCGCGATTTTAANGCTCTACGCTGACGTTTAAAGAAAGCGGTTACCTTGCCGATCACCCTCTTGCCCCGTCGGGTGAGATTACTGATATCAATCGTCCGNTTAGGNTTTTTCTTGNCTANGCTACCCGTGCGGNTATGGTCAATTTTCGGCCTTTTNACTTGGCCCACCGGNTCCACGCCTGTTTGCCGTGNGGCCAATAAATTGATNGGAGCTAGATCATTNGANGAAACGANGGGCGGGTTTTGCGATGNTTGGGNTTCTACCAGNGCAGGAGCCACGCTCGCAAACTGACTGGCATTGGCCGAAATNANACCTTCATTTTTCAGGNCATTCGGNTCAANTTCATCGATCTTCAACAGCCGCTTTCTNGGTTTTCTCNGTGTNGGAGCCACTTTTGCAACCATCATCCGGTCNGCAAGCGCATCACTATCCCAGCCNTCATCAGGGTTCTCATCAATTNTCAACAAACGCTTTCGTGGCTTGAGCTGAGCAACAACCANTGGCGCTCTAGCGGGAACACTTCGCCCAACCATCAATGGTTCGTCCGATGCCCCTAGCGCATCGCGCTCAATCCCGTCAATTTCTCGAATGGCCGCAAGAATGCCTCGNCGCACNTTTTTTGAATCATCCATCGTCGTGTGAATTTGGCCGAATACGTAAACATTCTTGGCCTTNGGATGGGTNTTCGCATTGGTTAACTTNCCATANACCGGAAAAACNGAGAAATANTTCTCGGCCCATTCAACGTTTTTACCAGCCGTTCCAATTGGCCCAGGAATATCAATCGTCCCCACATAAGCGACCCGAATTCCCAGTTCCTTCATCTTTTTGGCCATGCTCATGGATGCAAGCGCGCCCATGGAATGACCGACAAAAGCAACGCTTTTCGGCCTGCGGGCGCGAATGGTGCGCATCGCATCTGCAGTCGCTCCAAAACGGTGCACCTCTGTGTGGATGCCCTCTTTTTTCAAGGTATCCGCCATGCGCTCAAGCCCACGGGAAAAATGCAAATCCTTATCGATAAACGAAAAGTCGCCCGCCCCCTTGAAGAAATAAACCTCAACAGCTGCAGCGGGGCTTGTTACAAACATCCCCATCAAAAAAGTGGCAAAAATAATTCGTGCAATTGGAGTAAATACGCAAAACATTTTTTTCTCCTCGACCGCAAACAGCGGCGCATGAGTTTAAGGCAACAATGCCTTCGATCTTCAAATTTTAGGTCATAGTGGTTTATGAAACATTGAAGATTAAAACTTTATTGGTAACCAATTTTTAACCAACTTCCCAGATGACTGCCCCTGACAGCTTGATTGTTCAAACTGTTATAGTAGGAAAGTAGCATGCAAAATCCAAAACCACGCCTGACCCAATTTTACGAACTGCAAAAACTCGTAGGCGAGTTAGAAAAAAGCGGCCTCGAAGGGGTAAGCTTATATTTGCGTTTAACAAAAATCGGTCTGATTGATTTAGACATGCTTCACAAGGTTATGGAAAAACGGGCTTAAGGCCTGAATTATTTCGCCTCAATAGCCTGATTTTCTTCACCTCAAAAGCCTAAATTCCTTTGCCTCAAAAGAACGCGCTGGGTGCCGCCATATGCGTGCCGCCTTTGCCCATAATTAATACCCAATAATACGTATATCGAGGGTTTTTACCGGAAATATTGCGCGTCAAAGCGATACCTCCGACAGAAAATTTGCGTTTGAGCATTATTTTTCGGTGCTTTGGCGAATTCATCCAGCCGGTAATCGCCGCATCGATACTGCGATATCCCACACCGAGGTTTTCCCCGGCAGATTGCTTNAACNCCACATCAAAGATNCGCTTTTTNAACATCGTTGACGGCCCGAATTCATGGCCNAATTTCCCGGTGCGCGCCAAATAATTNGCGTGGTTTTTGGCAGCCTTCATCANGCGNCGATCAANGGATATTGAACCAAGNCCATGGCGCGAACGAACATCGGAAATTTTCCGCATNGCTTCGCTTACGCTCAAGGCGACCGTTTTNTCCGATTTAGGANCCTCGGTTAATTTTTGACCCGACAGCAAATCNACCGTCGTNCAACCCTGCAGCAGCNCCAACATACCGNCNGCNAGAAAAAANCGCCGNGCAAGAATTAGAACTGTATTCATCACTAAAATCCAAACTGCCTTCGCTTNCTAANCAAAGAGCATATCCATNGCCCATTAAGGAATATGCAGAACGACTACAAATAAGGCGGATTCTAGGCAAACGGAAGAATTTTTGATAAAAACGACGCTATTTTCATCGTTAAGGTAAACTTTTAACGGGAATTTATATTGCGTCGCAGCAAATATTTATCCAAAATTATCAAAACCTTATCGTNACGAATATTCAANGCCGTCGATTTTGCGCAGCGCAACATTCAACTTAGACTTGCGATTATAAAGCCTTATACTAGACTGCACCACGTNAGAAAATGAAGTTTGCGCTCGAGGAGGCCCACATGGATATCTTGCGAACAACAAACTACGTAATTGCGTGCGCCGCTTTTATATTTGTAATGGCGATAATTTTTGGCTGGATNGGATAACACTCCGCTCAANNGCCCGTGTTTATGTCCGCGTATGAGTTTATATGCGTAATTNGATTTCTTCTAGACTTTGGGCTGGCNGTAGAATTTTCTGCAGCCAGCCCAATTTTATGTCTACGCCGCTTTGGCNGCACGCTCTTCAACCGCACGCATACCAAGCTGACGGCAAATCGCATAAACCAGATCGGCTTGGTTCATTGTATANAAGTGAAAATCTGAAACTCCGCGACTGACCAAATCCATCACNTGTTCAGAAGCNACCGCACANCCNACCAGATTGCTGGTTGTTGTNTCATTCTCCAAGCCTTCAAANCGATCCGACAACCAATCTGGAACATCGGCACCACAGCGTCTCGCGATATTTTGCAGCTTAGAGAAGTTNTTGANTGGCAGAATGCCTGGAATGATCGGAATGAAGATACCGGCCCTGCGCACGCGCTCCACATAAGCTTCATAAACATCATTATCAAAAAAGAACTGGGTTATGGCGCGCGTTGCACCATTATCCACTTTGCGTTTCAGCATCTCGATATCGACTGCAAAATCTGGGCTCATCGGATGCTTTTCCGGATAGGCCGAAACCGTAATATCAAAATCACCAAAGGCCTTCAGGCCAGCAACGAGCTCCGCACCATTTTGATACCCATCAGGATTGGCCTGAAACCCTCGTTTAAAGCCATTTAGTTTATCTTGCTGACTGTCACCGCGCAAAGCCACAAAATGCTTCACACCAGCACGCCAATAATCGCGAATGACACTATCCACCTCTTCCTTGTTTGCATCAGCACAGGTGAGATGGGCGGCAACCTTCAAATTGGTCTCTTTAATGATTTTCAAAATGGTTTTGTGTGTGCGTTCCCGCGTTGAACCGCCNGCACCATAGGTGATGGAAACAAAACTCGGATTGAGACTTTCAAGCCTGCGTACCGATTTCCAAAGGCTGGCCTCAGCCGAATCTGATGACGTTGGAAAAAATTCAAAAGACACATTAAAATCCGCTCCCTTTAGGGTACGGCGCGATTTGTTAGACTGGTTGAAAAGAGCCATCAAAATTATCCCTTATGCGATAGTTGTGGGTTGGNTGTCGGCGATTTGCAGCCGTTGGTCGCGGGCAAGCCAAAGGCTTACAGTCAGTTTTTCTGTTGCAGGTTCCCCCTCAAGGGAGGCTGCATCCAATTGCCGGGTTTCNATTACCTCAAGNCCNGCNTCTTCCATCCAAGAGCACATTTGCTCATCGGAAAAGCCAAGCCGCAAATGGGCATGTTCATCGCGCAAAACATCAAGATGATGTGGCGCAAAATCAACGATCAATAATTGCCCGGAAGGCGCAAGCGCTTTTGAAGCTTCACGAATGGCCGCTGCGGGATCATCAAGATAATGCAACACCTGATGGATAGTCACCAGATTAAACCGGTCACCAGCCATAGGCAGCATATAAACGTCGCCCTGACGGGTTTGAACCCGCGAAAGACCAGCTTTATCAAGATTGGCACGCGCCACAGCCAACATATCCCGGCTGCCATCAAGCCCGACACCGTGGACGTAATTAGGTGCGAAAAGTTCAAGAACACGGCCCGTGCCGGTACCAATATCAAGCATGTTTTGAATAGGTGCGTTGCCAACCATATCAAGCATGGCAGCTTCCACNTGAGCGTCATCCACATGGAATGAACGAATTTGATCCCAGCTTCCGGCATTATTNGAGAAATAGTCCGCCGCACGTGCNGCACGTTTTGCCCGCAATTCTTCCAGCCGTTCGCTATCACGCAAAACCTGCTGGTCAGTGCCATCCATACGGGAAATAAGGTCATGGACCAGCGCTGCCGCAGGTCCGCTATCCGTTGCCCGGAAATAAGCCCAAGCGCCCTCTTGATAGCGCTCCAGCAAACCGGCTTCGGTCAGCAATTTCAAATGGCGCGAAATCCGAGGCTGGGACTGCCCTAAAATATCAATCAGTTCCGAAACTGTGAGATCGCCATTTGACAACAACACCAGCAACCGCAAGCGTGTCTGCTCACCAGCAGCGCGTAGCAGNCTAACGGTTTCGTCCAGTTTTAATCGTGTTGTATCAAGCAATTTTCTCACCTCTTTCTTCATATAAAGATATCTTTATATCCTTTACGAACGATAAACAACCGATATTATTCTAAAAAAACTCAAAATGCGCAAAAAATTGAAAGAACTGCCCTGTTGCATCTGGCAAAAACCAGATTAGTTCATAAGTGCATTAATTGAACTGACCTCCCATCATACAGAAGGTTTTAAGATGACCGATATTTCAAATTTCCAAATTACAAAAAAATGGCCTGCGAAAAATCCGGACCATATTCAATTTTATTCTCTACCCACGCCCAATGGCATCAAGGTCTCCGCAACACTTGAAGAAGTCGGTTTGCCTTACGAAGCCCATCTCGTGAATTTTGGCACCAATGATCAAAAATCCCCGGAGTTTGTTTCGCTCAATCCCAATGGCAAAATCCCTGCCATGATTGATCCCGACGGTCCCGGCGGCAAACCCATCGGTCTGTTTGAAACCGGCGCGATGATGATCTATCTAGCTGAGAAATCTGGCAAACTGCTTTCCAGTGATCCGGCCACCAAATATGAAACCCTGCAATGGCTGATGTGGCAAATGGGCGGCCTCGGACCAATGTTCGGCCAGTTCGGCTTCTTCCATAAATTCGTCGGCGATAAATGCGAACATCCATTTCCAGTCGAACGTTACCGCGACGAATCAATCCGTCTGCTTGGTGTGCTGGACGGCCATTTGAAATCTCGCAAATATATGGTAGCCGATGAGTATTCCATCGCCGATATCGCGATTTGGCCATGGATCAGCACCATGACGGGTTTTTACGATGCAGCCGATATTGTTGGGATGGATAATTTCAAAGCAGTCAATGACTGGCACGCCAGATGTCTTGACCGTCCAGCCTCGCAAGCAGCGCCAAACATCCCACCACGCGACTAGGATACGAAAACAATGAACGCAGACAACAATCTGCCCGAAAAGTCAGATTATAAAGTCTGCGTTCAGGTTTGCATCCTTTGTATGGAGACCGCCAGCCGCGAACTACACGAAAAATTATGCATAGCCAGCACGGACCTGCCCGATATAAAAATCGAATCGGTCGAATGCATGGCTGTTTGCGATGATCCCACAACCATTGCTTTCCGTGCACCTGGAAAATGGAGCTATGTGATAGGCGGCGTCGGAGTAAATGGAGATGTGGAAGACGTGATAAAGGCTGCCCAAGCAGTTGCCAATTCCCCCTTGGGCGTCCCTCAGATGAACGAGCGCCCACGCTTCTTCCGCAATGGGGTCATCTGTCGCCTACCCCCGCACACCGAGGCGTGAATTGAAGTCT
>JAESSK010000267.1 GCA_016764155.1 Rhizobiaceae bacterium | reverse complement strand
GACACCGATATTTTGCTCAATGACCAAAACATCGATGTCGCTCTCATCTCCCAGATGAAGCAACATCTCTTCAACCTGATTGACGATTACCGGGGCCAGTCCTTCGGTGGGTTCATCCATCACCAGCAGTTTGGGATTGAGCAGCAGGGCGCGGGCAATCGCCAGCATTTGCTGTTCGCCGCCAGAAAGCTGACCGCCACCATTGTTTTTGCGCTCGGCAAGGCGGGGGAATGTGGCGTAGAGCCGCGAGATATTCCATGGACCGTCGGAATTTCCTGCAAGCATTTTCAGATGTTCATCAACCGTCAGCGAACGCCATAAGCGCCGCCCCTGCGGCACGTAACCTATGCCGAGACGCGCAATTTCTGCTGGTTGCATGCCGACCAGTTCATGGCCATTGAAACGAATTGAGCCACTTGCTACCGGAACAATTCCCATGATCGCTTTGCATAGGGTTGTCTTGCCCATGCCGTTGCGCCCAACCACTGAAAGGATGCCACGATCAAGTTTTAAATCCACGCCCTGCAGAGCGTGGGATGCACCGTAATAGATGTTTAGGTCTTTAACTTCCAGAGCCGGAGCACCAGAGCGGGATTGACTAGCCATCGGCCCCTCCCAAATATAGCTCCTGAACTTCCGGATCGGCTTCGATTTCTTGTGGCGTGCCTTCTTTGAATATCTCGCCATTATGCATCATCGTGACGCTTTCGGAGACGCGCAGAGCTACGTCCATATCGTGTTCGATGATGATATAACCGATGTGTTCCGGCAGGCTGGTGAGGATTTCAATCAGTTCACTTCGCTCCGTCGGGGAAAGCCCGGCGGCTGGTTCATCAAACAAAATGAACCTTGGTGCGCCAGCCAAAGCGAGGGCGATTTCCAATTGACGTTGCTGACCATGGGAGAGATTGGCAATCGGTGTATCTTTGACATCGAGCAGATGAACTGCGGCGCTGAGAGCTTCGGCCGTGCTCATCAGAGCGTCATCACGCTTCGGGCGAATGAGAGAAAAACGGTTACGCGATACACCGCGACAGGCCAGATAAATGTTATCGACGACGCTCAACTCAGAAAACAGCAATGAAATTTGATAGGTGCGGCGAAGCCCACGGCGGATGCGTTCATAGGCCGGGAATTCGGTTACATCTTCACCGAACAAGCGCACAGTTCCCGAGGTGGGCAGGAAATCGCCGGTGATACAGTTGAACAGCGTTGTTTTGCCTGCACCGTTTGAACCAAGCACGGCACGGCGTTCGCCCGGTCGCACGGTCATGGTGACGTCTTTAAGGGCGGTAAGCGCACCAAACATTTTGGTTACGCCGCGCAATTCAAGCGCGTTGGCGGTGCCTGCTGCGGACAGTCTTTCGGCGACGGTTACGTTCATGACAGGCCGTCCTTACTGTCAGATTGCTTTTCGCCGGTGAGGCTATCCGTGCCCCGCATGCGCTCGCGCCAATTGCTCCAAATGCCCAATATTCCATCGGGTGACCATAGAACGATTACCAGAAAACCGATGCCGATCAAAAGCTGGAAGCGCTCGCCCGGCATGCCAAAAGAAATTAGAATATCCATGGCGAATGTTCGAAGAAGCACGTAAATTAACGCTCCGATGAACGGACCGATGGGCTTCTTCATGCCGCCAACGACTGCGATGATCANGATNTCGATCGCCGGGCCAATGCCAGCGGTTCCNGGTGATATNTGGCCGTTTTGCCAAACCAGAAGAACGCCCGCAACCGCAGCAATCATGCTGGCAAATGCATAAGCTGCAATCCGGTGAGCGGTTACATTGAAACCAAGGGCTGCCATACGCCTCGAATTATCACGCACACCCTGAAGCGCCAGACCAAATGGCGTGCGAGTGACATAGACGACGACCGCATAAGAGAGCGCCGCGAAAAACAGGGCCAAATAATAAAACGGGATTGGATTATGCCANTCCACGCCAAACAGTACTGGCGGCACGATACCGTTAAATCCGCTAAACCCGTTGAAGATGACGTAATTTTGGCGGGTGAAATAAAAGAAGGCGGCGGCGATCGCCAGCGTAATCATAATCGTATAGATGCCTTCGGTCCGCACAGCCAAGGCACCGGCCAGCGTGCCGAACAAGGTGGCGATGATCAGGGCAATTGGAACGGTCAGCCACCAGGGCAGGCCCAGACTGATTGCTGTAATTGCACTGTCTCCGAAGATTGCTACCATATAGCTGGCGCAAGCAGCGATGGTCATTTGCACCAGTGTGACCATGCCTCCCAAGCCACCGAGGAACATCAGGCTTAGCCCGATCATTCCTAAAATAAAGGCCCAACCGAATATTTGAAACAGTATGAAAGGGCTGACAAAAAGCGGCATGCAAATCAGAATGAATCCGACCACCCAATAGGACGCCGGAATCTGTGCAAGCCGATTATTGCCTGATGATTGTTTATCCAGTGACTGCGCAGCGGAGGCATTTTCATCTGTTTCGTTTTTTTCGATGACTGCCATGATCAGCGCCCGCTACTTATCAAGCCCTGCGGCTTGAATGCCAGAACGACAACCATGATCAAAAAGGTCAAAACAACCGCATAAGTGGGGAAATAGACCGAGCCGAATTGTTCGGCCAATCCGATGATCAGCGCACCAAGGGCTGCTCCCGGTATCGAGCCCATGCCACCAACGATAACCACAACGAGGGAAGCCAAAAGAAAGCGGATATCTTCGCCCGGCGCAATAGACTGGAACGTTCCACCAACCACACCAGCGATGCCAGCAAGACCCGCACCAAAGCCAAACACCATCATGAAAATACGCTGGATGCGGACACCAGTTGCGGACAGCATTTCTCGGTCATCAACGCCTGCGCGAACCAACATGCCGATGCGTGTGCGATTGAGCGCCAGCCACATTAAGATGCCGAGGACAATGGATGCAAAAAGGATTGCGAGGCGTACCACTGGATATTTCAGATAAACGATGGCACCGCTGCTTTTTACGCCCGTAATCAACGGAATTATTGCCGGACCCGACAACATATCGGGCGCGAGGATTTGATAGAAATCNCCTCCCCATGCCCACAACATTAAATCAGCCAATACGATTGATATCCCGATGCTGACGAGGGTTTGTCGNAAATCCTCGCCCTCCATTCGCCGGAAGACNAAATATTGCATCAGAACCCCNAGTACCCCCACAACGATAAAAGCTGCCACAAAGGCCAATGGCCACCAGCCCGTATAATCTGCAACTTCATAGCCCACATAACCGCCCAACATATAAAGCGAACCGTGGGCCATATTNACGTTTTTCATCAGNCCGAAGATCAAGGTGAAGCCACTTGCCACCAGGAAATAGAGCGCACCCAGAGTAATCCCGTTAAACAGCGCGTGAAGAAAGACNTTCTTNTTGCCGAATATGGCAACGAAATCCTTCGGCCANGGNGCGAATATNGCCCACACAAAAATTGCCAACGCTACGAGGATGATGANGGACCAGATGGGATGACGCGCAAAGAATTTGTTCATCCTAACTCTCCAATGAAACTTTTGGACGAGTTGGCTGTAAACAGGCTTTGATACTGAAACAGGCGATAAACATGAATGCCAGACGTCCTCCAAGGCGAGCGGGTGGCCTTTCAGCCGGTAAATTCAACACTGGGGCAACACTAGGGCGCAGTGAAAATTTACACGTACCCGACAGTATTATCCTTTGGCGTGGAATCAGAAAAACCGTTCAATTCCGGATTGGAGTAGGCAACATGGCGATAGTTGGTAGGAGGAATGCCAACATTTGAGGTGAAGAAGCGGGTAAAACTTGCCTGTGAAGCAAACCCAAGATCAAGACCAATGGTCGTTACAGCTTCCATGGAGGTGGTCAGGCGATCAATCGCCGTTTCCATACGCAAAGTGTTGAGATAGACGTTGGGTGTGAGGCCAATTTGCTCGCGAAACAGTTTGAAAAAATGCGGCCGCGAAAGACCCGAATCGCGTGCGATATTATCGAGCACCAATTCGTCGCTGATGCGCTCTTTCATGAAGCGGATCGAGTTACGGATGCGGTAGTCGCGCAGGCCGGACCAACGATCATTCAGCGGCGGCGAATCCGGTGACCATTGCCACGACTGATCGAAACATTCCTGTGTTAATTCATAGATATAGCCGTCAAACATATCGGTCGGCTCATCCTGCAGAAGCAAGGTTGATAGCAGCACCACCATCTTTTGAACCTGGGCGGTGACTTCAATTTGGGAACGACCAAAACGCAGCGCGCCCTGCGCCATTCTACTGGCTTCAAGGAACCAGATTGGCTTGATGTATAACACCAGAAAAAGTGACCCGTTTATCTCGTCACCCGGATGGAAACTATGGGGTTGCCACGGGTTAACAGCGCCGGCCAATTCAG
>JAESSK010000266.1 GCA_016764155.1 Rhizobiaceae bacterium | reverse complement strand
ATATGACCTGCCGTATAGCCATCCGCCTTCAAACTCTTCAAATCTGCTATCAGCGCATCACGGTCATCCGTCAATGGACGAATGGCTGTCTTGGGACACCCAGCCCGAACATCCGTTGGAATATGCGCTGTGAGATAGGAGGCATCTGTATAAATATTCGAGCCACTCCGCTCCACAACACAATTAGCCTTATTAACACCCTTGGGAACGTAATACCCATCATGGTNNATATTACCGCCAAATTTATTATTGACCGTCTTTGCNTAGGTCCCNGCATTCACAGCGTATGAATAAGGCACCAAACCAATGCGCACTTTACCATTTGGATTGCCACCCTCNGGTATCAAAATATTAACAGCATCATCCGCTGCTTTTTNTAGCGCCTTAAGCTTTCCNTTTTNTCCCATCGAACCCGTAACATCCAGCATCATCGCAAGTTCGATTTCATCAGTTTTATAACGAACTTCAGACTGCAGCGGTATTTGTACACGNTCCTTNCCNACAATNCCCATAAAGGCCATCTGCAAATCCGCTTCCACNGTNGCTGAANCGATGCCGGTAAGAGGATCNGCNCTAAATTTCGTGACCGCAAATACATCCGTTTGCTTAGAACGAAGTTCCACATTGGCAAAGAAGAANTTTGAAAATCTCTCCTCNATTTCNTCAGCTTTTACTGCACCGGTGCTTAGATCTTTTGCAGCCGCCAACAAGGCCGCATCAAGCGCATCGGCCACAATCGTTTTTGTATGGCTGATACGACTATAATCCACAGCCGCTCCNGCAGATAATATGACAGCAAGAAATGCNACGCTCGCAGGCAAGGCAATTGAGCCCCGTGCGTCACGTGCAAATTGTTTAAATATCGATTTTCCGGCCGTTTTCAGTTGCATAAACTTCCCACCTGAAGGTTTGCTGGAATTCATGCAGGCTGCCGACAAAATTTCACGATTGATCGCAAGCAGCCCGTCTCTTCAGCAGCAATCATTAACAATTCTATGTTTGTACACCAGCCAGTCTTAATTTCGGCTTAACACAATACAGAAAGCTTANTANCCCGGTTAGGAATAGTAATCGTGCCTCNACATGGATCAGGCAAGAAAACAGCATTGATTTGAATTAGTATATCCGGGCGGCAACTCTAGNNGCAGGGTCTAGAAATCGCTGGTGATGCCGTCCTTTTCCCAATCCCCGTAACGAGATGGCTCCAGCCCCTTCGGGCCATTCAGCTCTTTCGGCATGGAATATGCGACATTATCAATCTCGGCCCGGCGTGCTTCGGCCTCGGCCAATGCGCGTTTTGCCGCTTCTGGCAGTTCGCGGCGCATTTCGGTTTTATCACCGGAATCATTTTCCTGATTATTTTTCATGCAACCAATGTCACTTAGAGATATATACAAATACAATGTTACAGTTTCTGCTGAAAAATGCCAGAAACAGTTTTAATAAGATCACCCAATAATCCACAACAACAAACTTCGGAACCAAACCGTTTGAACCAAGATAACAATTCCTATCAGCCCGAGGGCAAAGCCCGCACCGGCCTCGTTGCCCGCAAAGTTGCCACACATATTATGACCCGTGTGGTCGATGACGCACGTAATCTTGACGCCTTGTGCGACGAGGTCCATGGCCTATCCGCGTACCGCGCACTGATTGCCAAGGACCGCGCCATGATCCGCGCTATTTTAATGATAGCGCTGCGCCGCCGTGTCCAGATCGAAACTGTCCTTAAAAAAACCATGGATAGAAAGCCGCCCAAACGCGCGCGTTGGCTCATCCATTCCCTGCATATTGCCATCGCGCAAATCCTGTACATGGATATTCCAGACAGCGCCGCGGTAAATCTGGGCGTAACNGCTATCGGTGAAGACAAGCGAACCACACGCTTCAAGAGCTTGGCAAATGCAGTTTTGCGCCGGGTCACCAACGAAAAAGAAGCGCTGCTGCAATCAAGCGACAATGGTAAAATCTTTCCCGATTGGCTGGCCAAGCAAATCAGAAGCGATTACGGCAAGGCCAAACTCGATGATATTTCCAAAATGCTTCTGCTCGAATCCCAACTCGATGTTTCCGTAAAATCCAACCCGCAAGAATGGGCCAAGAAGCTCGAAGGTCGGTTACTTGAAACTGGCACCATAAGAATTTCCAGCAAAACGCCCGTCAGCCAATTGGAAGGCTTTGGCGAGGGCGAATGGTGGGTTCAGGATGCAGCAGCCAGCATTCCAGCTAAACTGCTTGGCGATGTATCCGGCAAATCCGTGCTTGATTTATGCGCCGCACCGGGCGGAAAAACCGCTCAGATTGCCACCGCCGGTGGCAATGTAACAGCGCTCGACATCTCCGCCCCAAGGTTAAATCGGTTACAGGAAAATCTTGATCGCCTCAAACTCAAGGCCAATTTGGTTGAAGCCGATATCATGGAATGGCAATGCCCCGAGCCCTTCGATGCCGTTCTGCTCGATGCACCGTGCTCCTCAACTGGCACCATCCGCNGNCANCCAGATATCATGTGGACCAAAANCCGCGACGACATCGAGGCATTGGCAAAACTTCAATTCCAGCTGATCCTGAAAGCAAAAGACTTCGTNCGCCCCGGCGGAATTTTGGTCTTTTCCAATTGTTCGCTGTTAAAAAGCGAGGGTGAAAACCTGCTCGCTCAGGTAATGAAAGAATGCGACGACCTCAAATTGCTACCGCTCGACAAGCAGGAATTTCCGACCTTAGGTGAGTTCATCAACGGTCAGGGGGCGATTAGAACCTTGCCCTATCACTTGCCTCAGGAAAACATCGGCGATGGCGGGATGGANGGCTTTTTTGCCTGCCGTTTTGAAAAGCGATAGGATAGCNAGACGATTCGGCATAAAGTTGTGGTCAACAGGGATGAGACGACTATCCAACGAGACATGACGCAATAACATTGTATGTTTTGCGCTCATTATCATTCAGATATGCAGACATGAGTTCACGATCTAATGGCAAATCTTGATCAACCTCGAATAATTGGACTAACGCTGGTAGAGCTTTGGNAACGCCTGAAGCGGCGCCTGCGTACGAGTCCGTTTGGGTTTGCCGGAATGGCCGGACCGGCTCCGGAACGCCTGCTTCTCACGCCGCAGGATTTGCGCACTGCAGATCCCACCAGGGCACAGGAATTTTATGCCGGCATTTTTCATTTCGCCGGAAAAACCGTCGAAACTCAAGGCAAAAGCCCGTTTATAGTTTCACCTCCCACCTTGGAATGGGAAAAAACCCTCCANAGTTTCCGCTGGTTCCGCCATTTAAACATGGCCGATACAGCCCTTTCACAATCCAATGCTCAGGCCTACATTGATGACTGGATNACCCTCAATGCAAAAGGCGACAACCCTGCGGCATGGGATTTGGAAGTTACTTCCAAACGCCTGATTGCGTGGCTTTGCCATTCATTGATTGTGGTCGAAAATACCAATCACGGTTTCTATCGNCAATTTATGAAAAGCATTGGTCAGCACGTGCGCTATCTGCGCCGCATGGCCGCCGATGCACCAGAGGGCCTNCCNCGNCTGCGCTGCCATATTGCGCTTGCCTATGCAGCGATTTGCATCTCGGATCAAAAAGTATCCCTTCGCAANGCNCAAAANCANCTATCGGAAGAACTACGCCGNCAGATATTACCCGATGGCGGCCACATCTCCNGAAACCCATCGGTTCTACCGCAAATTCTGGCCGANCTTTTACCTCTGAGACAAGCCTATGCATGGCAGGGTGATCCGCCACCGGCAGAGTTGATTTCAACCATTGAACGGATGATCCCGGCNATACGNTTTTTCCGCATGGGTGATGGAAANCTTGCCCGCTTCAATTCTACTTCAACCACCCANCANGANNTGATGGCGACCCTGCTTCGTTATGATGANACCCGNGGCACACCACCGGCCAATGCCAGCCACTCTGGATTTCAAAGGCTTGAAAGAAACAAAACAGCCATCATCATGGATACCGGAAAATCGGTTCAGGGTGAACTTTCCACCGTCTCCCATGCAGGATGCCTTTCATTCGAGATGTCGAATAAAAACAGATGCATCATTGTCAATTGCGGCGCGCCTACTTACGCCAACACACGAGTAAGACTGGCTAAAGACAAGGTCTGGCGTTCAACCGCCGCCCATTCCACCGCCACCATTAACGACACCTCCTCCTGCAAATTTCAGATAACAGGCAGCTCGAACCACGCCCTCGAAGGACGTGTGATTTCCGGCCCGATCAAGGTAACCGTCGAGCGCGAGAATGAAGGCGGCACGGATAAGGTCGTCGCAAGCCACGATGCCTATGTGCGTACATTTGGCATTATTCACAATCGCATGCTGGAATTATCGGAAGATGGCAACATCTTGATGGGAAGCGACCAGTTTCAAGCTCCCGGCGGTGGCACCGCAAGATATGCAACCAAGGACGATGTGGCCATCCGCTTCCATATTCATCCATCGGTCAAATTGGTCTCCGGCACGAGCAAACGAAATATTCTACTGCAAGTCAGCCCCGAAGAAGTCTGGAAATTCAGTTGCGTCGACGTGCCTATTATCATCGAAGAAAGCATCTTTTTTGCGGTCTCCGAAGGGGCCACCAGAACTTCACAAATCGTACTTCACCTGAAAGCTTCAAACATTTCCGAAGTACGCTGGATTCTAGAGCGTCAGCCGTAAGTTGCGGTTGAAAACACTCGNTAATTGTGTTGAAAAACACCTGTGTCGCAGGCGCTAGCTGTCGAACTCCAGACGCGCGCTGACTATAGCAACATCATACTTTAACGTTCCAACTGGGAAACCCAAAATGGCCGTCATTTCCAAAAACATCCCCGCCCCTGAATTAGTCAAAATTCAAACCGCTCTGCTCTCTGTTTCCGATAAAACAGGTGTTGTAGAATTGGCCAAAGACCTTGCCAGTCGAGGCGTAAAACTCCTCTCCACCGGTGGCACGTCGAAGGCCCTAAAAGAGGCAGGTCTCGAAGTAACGGACGTTTCCGATATCACTAATTTCCCTGAGATCATGGACGGGAGGGTGAAAACCCTGCACCCAAATGTCCACGGCGCCCTGCTCGCTATTCGCGACGACGAAGAACATGTGGCCGCCATGAAAGAACATGGTATCGGGACGATTGATCTGGCCATTCTCAATCTCTACCCGTTTGAAGAAACGGTTCATTCCGGAGCCAATTACGCCAATTGCGTCGAGAATATTGATATTGGCGGTCCGGCCATGATCCGCGCCTCGGCCAAGAACCACGCTTATGTGACGGTCATCACTGACCCCGATGATTATCCGGAAATCCTCGGCATGCTCAAAGAAAATGACGGAGCCGTTCCGCTCGATTTCCGCAAGCGCATGGCCCACAAAGCTTATGCCCGCACAGCCGCTTATGATACGGCGATCTCCAATTGGTTTGCCTCTGAACTTGAAGTAAAAATGCCACTGCACCGCGCAATTGCAGGCAAGCTGGAGAGCGTCATGCGCTACGGCGAAAACCCGCACCAATCCGCCGGGTTTTATAAAACCATGGAACAGCGCCCCGGCGTTTCCACAGCAACCCAGCATCAGGGCAAACAGCTCTCCTATAATAACATCAACGATACCGATGCAGCTTTCGAACTTATCAGTGAGTTCGATCCGGCCCTTTCGCCAGCAATTGCCATCATCAAACACGCCAACCCTTGCGGTGTCGCAATGGCCGGTTCTTTGAAAGAGGCTTATCTGAAGGCACTTGCCTGCGATCCGGTGTCAGCCTTCGGCGGCATTGTCGCCATGAACCTGATCCTTGATGCGGAGGCTGCCGAAGAGATTGTAAAAACCTTCACCGAAGTCATCATCGCGCCGGAAGTATCCGCGGAGGCAATGGAAATTATTGCCGCCAAAAAGAACTTGCGTCTGCTCACCACCGGAGCGCTAGCCGATCCAAGAGCACCAGGCATCATGGCAAAAACCGTTGCAGGCGGCATGCTGGTTCAGGGCCGCGACGCCGCCAATGTGGATGATCTAGAATTGAAAGTCGTCACAAAACGCCAACCAACAGCAGACGAATTATCAGACATGAAGTTCGCCTTCCGNGTAGCAAAACACGTCAAATCAAACGNCATCATCTACGTTAAAGATGCCGCCACTGTNGGCATTGGCGCNGGGGCANATGAGCCGGATTGATTCATCGCGCATCGCCGCCAGAAAAGCAGTCGATGCCGCTGAGGCAGCAGGCGGAGAATTACTCACCAAAGGAAGCGCCGTTGCATCCGATGCGTTCTTCCCTTTCGCTGATGGCCTGATTTCAGCCGTTGAAGCAGGCGCAACCAGCGTCATCCAACCTGGCGGCTCCATGCGCGACNACGAAGTAATCGCCGCAGCCGACGAAGCAGGCATTGCAATGGTATTCACCGGAACACGGCATTTCCGCCACTAGGAGGATATAGTGACCATAACTGGCGAATGTTTTTGCGGAGATGTGACCTACAAAATTGGCGGTAAGCTCCGCGATGCGAGGTCTTGCCATTGTTCGCGCTGCCGAAAAGCATTCAGCGCTCAGGCATCAGCCTATGCACTGGTGGAAGCAGATGAATTCCAATGGTTGTCCGGCGAAAAATTNCTCACATCCTATGTGGGAAAACATGGTTTTGGATTACAATTTTGCAGCAAATGCGGGTCCACACTCTGCGGGATTTTCGATGGAAAAATCCACGGCGTCACATTGGGGTGCGTCAATGGCGATCCGGAAATAGAGATCGGCAAACACATCTATGTCTGTTCAAAAGCCAGCTGGGAAATCATGCCGAACGGTG
>JAESSK010000265.1 GCA_016764155.1 Rhizobiaceae bacterium | reverse complement strand
TGGCTCGGGCGTATTTTATTTGAGATTATCGGGACAAATCAACTCCGCAAGATTGGACGACAATCTTTCAGGACGCAGAACTTCGCCATTATTTGCGATCATTCGCAATCTGGTGTTGGTTTCGTGCGCCTTCTTTGTGCTTGCCATGCTCTCAGCATCAACATTCACAACCAATAGTCAGGCCTCGACCCGCAGCCTCAAGCTTTATTATCTCCACACCGGCGAAAAATCCACGATCACCTATAAGCGTAACGGCAAATATATTAAAAGCGGCCTGAAGAAGATAAACCGCTTCCTGCGCGACTGGCGTCGTAACGAACCGACCAGAATGGACCCGCTGCTGCTCGATCTGATCTGGGAAGTTTATAAAGAAACGGGTTCTAGAGCCTACATCCACGTAATCTCCGGCTATCGCTCTCCAAAAACCAACAACATGCTGCGCCGACGCGGGCGCGGAGTTGCTAAAAGAAGCCAGCACACATTGGGCAAGGCGATGGATTTCTTCCTGCCCGACGTGAAATTGGCCAAGCTGCGGAAAATCGGTTTGATCAAACAGGTTGGCGGCGTGGGCTATTATCCTACTTCCGGCTCCCCCTTTGTGCATCTGGATACCGGTAGCGTACGCCACTGGCCACGCATGAGCCGCAGCCAGTTGGTGAAGATTTTTCCCAATGGCAAAACCCTACACGTGCCAGACGACAGAAAACCTTTGAAAGGCTATAACGTCGCCAAAGCCAAATACGCCAAATATAAGCGCGGTTCGGGCAAGATCGTTATCAGCAAAGAAAAAGAGCTGCCTAAAAACAAGCCGAGCAAGAACGAGCCAAAAATCGCAAAAGAGCAAAAAACTCCAGACGCACCGAAGAAGAAACGTTCTTTCTTCGCTCTGTTTAGGGGCGCTGACGACGATGAAGGCTCTACTGCCAATGCTGCAACAGCACCGAAACCTGTAAAAACAACGTCCCAGCCGGTTAAAACAGTAAATCCGGGTGATCCGTTCAGTCCATTTTCCGACGAAACTCCGGGTGCNGTCCAATTTGCCCAATTACCTGCACAAGCNCCCATTCCAACCGCAGCCCCTCGTTTCGCTGTNAAAGANCAGGAACTTGTTCTGGCNTCTCTGAGCAACAGGGANATTGAAAACAACACNCANCCAGCAANTCCAGCNCCAGTAATCACGCAGCCGCCTGTTGCAGCNTTNNAGCCGGAAGAGCCAGCAGAGGTTACANNNCCNGTCGTGGCCACAATNAAANCGCCAGNNGCACCNNCAGAGCNAANGCCGCTTCCGCTACGCCCNGCACCGTCTAANTCTTCTATTGAAGCCAGAATTCTTCTTGCACTGGCCGATCCGCTACAACCAAGTTCCAGAATTGGNACCAAGGAAAACCCGATTCCTACCAAGAACGCNTTTAAAGATTCCAAATTTGCGAAAGCTTTGAAAAAACCGGCGCGGTCATTTGAAGTGGCTGCCTTGTCTCCCTCCGAGATCGAAGACCTGCGTAGTGAAATCCGCTACACCTTGGCTGTAACGCGCACCATTCAGCAAAAACAGGCAGCCTCCAGCAAGAAGGCCGTGACACCTCTATTTCCAGCCAAGACGCTGGCAAAGAGCATTCTACCGCCGACAGATGTGCCACAAACGGCCCAACCAACACCGAAGCCAACTTTGCTCACAGCGTTGCTACCTGAAGAAAGAAGCATCGCCACCAGCGAGTTTGCCTTGCGTCTGGAACGTGCCTCCCTGCAACCAATGGAGCCCGGCACAAAATACAGCAATCAAATTGCCACTCCACTGGATAACCCAAGCCGCAAGAGCGAGCCTGAAACAATTAATAACGTAATTCTGGCCAGCCTTGAAGTTCCTGCGCAAGTGATGATCCCGACCCAAAATCCGCGCTCGACGGTTCTCAGCGATGTTGCCGGAACATCACCAATTACCATTGCGTCTCTGACCCGCGAACATACCGAAATCGCTCCGGCGAATTTTGATGCAAGCAGACTTGCTAAGACGGCGCCGGTAAAACAGCTGGCAAAACGGACAATTTCGCTGTCTCGTTTCTCCATGACCGGTCTTGACGATAATGCTGTTGGTAGATGGGCATTNGTCAAAAACGCCAGCATTCGCGAGATTTCTGAAATCAGCCCGCCAGCCTATGGTCGCAATATCATTCGTGAATTGCCATCGATCATCCTGACAGCCGGATTTACCAGCGCTTTCGCCGGNGTTAACACCGATCGTTTCAGCGGAAGCTCTCTCGAATTTCTGGCCTACTCAAAATTTGACGGCAAATANTATTTANAATTTCGATTGATTCGAATTTTCGNCGCCANNAGGCCTGTTTTTTAGAANTTTCCAGAGCAAACATTCCCTAAACATTTCCGGCAGAACGCCAACCAAGCTCACAGTTCGCATGGTTTTCCACGGGAATAAATTCCCATATTCGACAATTTGCATNAAATATGATTCACTGGGCTCGTAGGCTAACACGATGGAGGTACATTGAATGGCAGTAGAAGCCAGAATTGAAACCCTTGAGCAACGTCACCAGCAACTGGAAGATGTATTATTAGAAAAGCTCAAACATCTAGCATCAGACGATAANGAAATCGCTGATTTAAAACGACAAAAACTCCAAATCAAAGATACACTAGAACAGTTGAGAACGGACAGCCCGCCCAATTAGATCCGTAGACGAGCGGCCGCATGCGACCACTGTTTACGGCCGTTCAACACTTNGGATTTATGCCGTNAAGGCTATCCCGNNAATGCCATCCCAAAGCAATTTGACGCCGATGACAAACATCGCGATATAGGTCAATCTGTAATAGATGTCCTGCGCCACCCGTTTGGTCAGCCACACCCCTAACAACACCGCAACAAATGCTACAGGCATGAGCGTGAATGATGCGTTGAGATTTTCTGTTGTAAACTGACCGAGCGCGAAATATGGCACCAGTTTCACCGCATTCATGATCGAAAACATCATAATACCGGTCCCGGCAAATATCATCTTATCCATNTTCAAAGGCAAGGTGTAAGCCTGAAATGGAGGACCACCCGCATGAGAAATAAAACTGGTNAAACCGGAAATNGTACCCCAAAAAACCGCCAGATAATTATTGCGNTTTTGCGCGCCCATCTTGCGTAATTCACGCACAACCATATTAAGAGCAAAAACAATCGCGACCAAACCAACCACCAGCCGCACCATGTCCTCTGATACAATTGAGGCCGTAGCCCAGCCAATTCCGATACCCACCAACCCGCCGGGAAGCATAATTCGAATGATCGACCAGTCGACCTTACTGCGATAATTGATCAGACCGATGATATCCATCAGGATCAGGATCGGCAGCATGATGGCTGCTGCTTGCACCGGCGAGATCGCCAGCGCGATAATAGGGGTCGCCAACATCCCAAGACTGCCTCCAAATCCACCCTTGGCAATTCCTGCAAGCATGACGGCTGGAATAGCAAGCGAGAAGAATGTCCAGTCGGTCAACATAAGAAATACCAGATAATATGGTTAGATAGGAATTAGGCGAGAACAAATCCGATTAAGCATTTAAAACTTGTATGCTTGACCTTTTTGTCTTCATGCCAGAAACAGAAACCAAATAACAGGGCTATTTTATAGCAATAGACCCCAGACCCAAAAAGAGACTGAAAGC
>JAESSK010000264.1 GCA_016764155.1 Rhizobiaceae bacterium | reverse complement strand
GGCCTAATATTGGAAAGCTCCCCTTCCTGATAAACCACCCACTCGTCATGCTCTTCAATCCAGCAACGAAGGGTCAAGGAATCAAGGTGATCCTCCACATCCGTAAGCCTCCACAACTCATTGGCTACAGGTTTTGGGCAAGCTTGTTTTGAGGCGGCAACGGAATGCGTTTCAAGATCCCGGTCTGTGTGGTCGGAGGCAAGCCCGATCCAGGTTTCATCTTCTTGTTGTACGAGCAAAGGTTCAATTTCGCCGGAAGTCCCGGCCCCCAAAACATCTATTGTGGCATTCTGTGTCAGCAACAATCCGGAAACCCGATAATAAAGAGGGACTTGGGAAGGCGGAGAAATTCCCAGCGCGCGCAATTCTTCAATATGGTGATCAACGGCTTCTTTATTGCGCCCGGTCCACCCGGCGACAAAGACGTGCTCAATGGTCAAATCAAGTTCAGCATCCGAGATTTTAAATTTCATATTTCATTCCCCAAAAGGTTTGCAGGTGGAAATAATGAAGTCATTAGCCAAATAATTCAATGATTTAATCCAGTGATTTGGTTACATCCAAGTCGCTAAAGCCAGTTTCCACAACCTTGACTATTGTCAAGGACAGTACTTCGGGCCAATGCCATGCTTTGGTTAACAAAGTGAGGGACTGTCCATGGCTGATACAGACAAAGACACAGCATCTTCTACTGAATCCGTGCGCATCTCGCCGATGCAGCGCCTGCTCGACAATCATTTTTTGCTGCTTTTCATCGGCGTTGTAGTGCCGACCGTATTCTATTTGCTCTGGGGCGTAATGGAATTATCGCAAATCCCGATCGCGCAATAACCACGAAATAGGAGGCAGATATGGCACTCACACCCCCCGAAAATAGACTGTGGTGGAACGAGCCAATCGGGCGTGCCGAGCTTGTCTGGATCAGCATCGCGTTCCTTTGGGGCGTATTCATGTTTGGCATGATGGTCTGGTGGCACCTTGAAGGAAACCAGAACCTTTCCAACGAAGTTTACCGGATCAACCCTGATGTTTTCGAGGAAAGAACAGAGGCCTTTGCCGAGAAATACACAGTCCGCGAGGAGTCTGATATTCCCGTGGTCAAACCGGAACCCGGTGCTGAAGTCTATATGCTCGCACGGNTNTGGGAATGGTGGCCAATTCTGGAATTGAAAAAAGGCCAGACNTATCGTCTGCATTTNTCTTCGATGGATTGGCAGCACGGATTTTCGCTNCAGCCGGTCAATATCAACATTCAGGTACATCCCGGTCTTGAACATGTGGTGACNCTGACNCCCACNCAAACGGGTGAGTTCAGTGTTGTNTGCAACGAATTTTGCGGCGTCGGACACCATACCATGGTGGGCCGGATACACGTTGTTGATTAGAGCACTTCCCGAAAAGTGGNAACCGGTTTTCGGATAAGAAGTGCGAGGANAAAAAAGGGATAGAGCACATGAGNAATTCAANGAANAGCGAATGTGCTNTAGCTCTNGGACGGAGGAAAGATTATGAATACCGCAGTTGAAACAGGCGTCATTGGCGGCATTGCAGCAAAGTTCAGAACCTGCCCGGCGACCGGGTTAAAGATTGATATTGCTGCCCAAAACCTGATCAAGGCCAATGCGGTCGTNGCCGTCGTTTTNCTCGCTGTTGGCGGAATTATGGGGCTGCTGGTCGCCTTGACCCGCTGGCCGGCGGTTCATCTTCTCGATTCCGATATGTTTTACCTGATACTCACCGCCCACGGTATCGATGTTCTTTTGGTGTGGATCATCTTCTTTGAAATGGCGGTGCTTTATTTCTGTTCGGCCATATTGCTGAACTGCCGTTTGGCGGCACCAAAAGTTGCATGGGTCGGATTCGCGCTCATGCTGGGTGGGGCCATTCTCACCAATATAACGGTGCTGCAGGGCGATGCCAGCGTGATGTTTACATCCTATGTACCCATGCAGGCACCACCGAATTTCTATCTCGGTTTGATATTATTTGCCGTGGGTGCATTGCTTGGCTGTTTCGTTTTCCTCGGCACGCTGGTCATTGCCAAGGAAGAAAAAACCTATGAAGGCTCAATCCCTCTGGTTACTTTCGGCGCGCTCACGGCCTGTATCATTGCCGTGTTTACCCTCGCCAGTGGTGCCATCATTCTGATCCCCACATGGCTCTGGTCNCTNGGNTATATCAGTCACATCGATACGGTGATGTACAAANTGATNTGGTGGGCNATGGGGCATTCCTCGCAACAGATCAACATGGCNNCACAAATTGCCATNTGGTATGCCATCCCCGCCATATTGATGGGNGCAAAACCNCTGTCNGAAAAAGTCAGCCGGATGGCNTTNCTGATGTATATTTTCTTCCTGCAACTGGCCAGCGCTCACCACCTGTTGGTGGAGCCGGGCATCAGTTCAGAATGGAAGGTGNTCAATACCTCCTACGCCATCTATCTGGCGGTGCTCGGCAGCATGATCCATGGCTTGTCGATCCCGGGCGCGATCGAAGCTGCCCAACGCCGCAACGGTTTTACCAATGGCGTGTTCGAGTGGTTACGCAAAGCGCCTTGGGGCAATCCGGCATTTTCCGGCATGTTCCTGTCGCTGGTATTGTTCGGTTTCCTTGGCGGTATTTCTGGTGTGGTTTTGGGCACTGAGCAGATCAATATCATGCTCCATAATACCATCTATGTACCCGGCCATTTCCACGCAACGGTTGTTGCTGGTACGACACTGGCCTTCATGGCGCTGACCTATCTGNTGGTGCCGCTGATCTTCCAGCGCGAAATCATCTGGCCACGNCTNGCCAAATGGCAGCCCTACCTCTTCGGCTTCGGCGTTGCAGGTATTTCACTCTTTATGATGGGNGCNGGAACGCTGGGTGTCGCGCGGCGTCATTGGGANATCACNTTCTCCGATGCAACCTTGAGCTTTGATTATCCTCCGGTAGCNTTCCTGATGCTCGGCCTGAATGGCATGTCGGCAATCATGGCNGCGTTTGGCGGCGGGATGTTCGTCATCATCATCGTTGCCAGCATTCNNTTCGGCAAAAAGGTCGACGCCAGCAACATCGTTGCAGCCCTTGGCCCCATGCCGCAAAAACGGGTGAGCGACGCGGTGAAAACATATGGCAGCGCCAGCACATTCCATCTGCCCGGCACCTATATTCTGGTCACCATCTTCTTCACGGCCTTTGTTCTCTACTACTTCGTGAACTGGAAATATCTGTCTGAACTCTGGATTCTCGGATAGTCCAGCGCGTGAAAGGAGTTAAGTGAATGACAGNCAATACGATGCCAGCAAGCCCAACAATTCGCGATGCCATCATGGTGTTCAAACCGCGCATTGCTGTAGCAATCGCATTGAGTGCAATCGGCGGCATAGCGGTCACCCAAGGGACCGCGCCAAGCCTTGGCCGACTGGCTTTGTTAGCCATAGCGGTTTTCCTCGCCGCCGGTGCCGCCGGTGCATTCAACCAGTGGGTTGAGCACGATCTCGATGCCAAGATGAAGCGTACCGCTAACCGGCCTTTCGTCACCGGACAATTTAATCCTGGGCTTGCATGGTTAGCGATCATCACCAGCGTTTTGGTTGGGGCAGTATTATTGGCCGGATTTGCAACCAATTGGTGGGCAGCACTTTACACATTCCTCGGCGCGTTCACCTATGGTGTCATCTATACCGTATGGCTCAAGCGCCGTTCATGGACCAATATTATCATTGGCGGATTGGCCGGAAGCTTCGCGGTATTAGCAGGTGCAGCCGCCGTAAACCCTGTCATCGGCGTTGAGGGATTGCTGCTGACGCTGGTTCTGTTCCTGTGGACCCCGCCGCATTTTTGGAGTTTGGCGATGGTCTCGTCCGACGACTATGCCAGCGCTGGCGTCCCGATGTTGCCACTGGTTGTGGGCAAGAATGTTTGTGCATGGGTCATTCTTGCCCACACTATCATCCTATCAATAGTTTCGCTTATCCCGGCATGGTACGGCATGGGCGCGATTTATCTGACCGGCGCTGCGATTGGCGGCGCAATCTTCACATGGACGAGTATTGCACTGGTCCGAAACCCCGACCGTTCCCACGCGCTGAGAAACTTTTTTGCTTCCCTGTTGCAGCTTTGTCTGCTCCTTGGTGGCGCGATTATTGAATGGGCCCTTAGAGGCCTGGCATGAGGCTGAGCCTATATTTTCTGGCAGTTTTATTGATGGTCCCGCCGGCAAGCGCTTCATCACGCTCGCCCGAGGAACAGGCAATGGCCCTTTCCGAGGCAGCGATCGGCCAGCAGCTACCGCCCCTCACATTCATCGACACCGAGGGCAATAAAATAGACCTCGCCATGCTTCGCGGCAAACCGGTTCTGGTGTCACTGATCTACACCGGTTGCACCGATGTTTGCCCGTTGATCATCGAAAACCTCTGCCCGGCAATCGTGGCAGCACAAGCAGCTCTTGGTGAAGACAGCTTCACCACCATCACCATCGGCTTTAATACAAAACGCGACACACCAGATCGCATGCGTTCCTTCGCCAGAGAGCGCGGCATTGATTTGCCAAACTGGTTGTTCCTTTCCGGAAAACAAAGGGACGTTGAAAAACTGGCCGCTGCCACCGGCTTCACTATTGTTCCTTCAGCTGGTGGTTTTGATCATACCGCCCAGGTGAGCGTGATTGATCCTGAAGGCAAAATATATCAGCAAATCCGCGGTGGCATTTTCAGTGCGCCGGTGATCGTCGAACCCTTGAAAGATTTACTGTTCGGCCAGCGCCGTTCAATTTTTTCCATCGAAGGCATTACTGAGCGCATAAAACTGTTCTGCACCGTCTATAATCCCAATACCGGACGCTACTATTTCAACTACTCTTTGTTCATCGGCGGTTTCATCGGCCTTGCATCACTGTTGCTCATGCTGGCTTGGCTCATTCGCGAGTTCAGAGCTTCCGGCAGACCGGGCGGGGGCGCTCATCCATGAATTTAATCCGATGGATATTCCGCAGCTTCTTTGATCGGTTGGAGAGGTTTCTTGGGCTAATTTTTCCACCCGACTGGAACCCGATGCTCAACCTTGGCGCATTGGGCTTTTTCTTCTACTGGATCATCACCGTCAGCGGTATTTACATCTATATCTTTTTCGATACGGGCGTCACCAACGCCTATGAGTCGGTTGAATATATGACCCATGAGCAATGGTATCTGGCCGGCATCATGCGCAGCCTGCACCGCTATGCATCTGATCTTTTGATTGTGGTAATGATGATCCACATGCTGCGCGAATTTGGCCGCGATCGATATCGCGGCGTGCGCTGGTTCAGCTGGCTTACCGGCGTGCCAATCATGGTGATGATCTTCGTTGCAGGCATTAGCGGCTATTGGCTGGTATGGGATAAGCTCGCTCAATATATCGCCATCGTTTCTACGGAATGGCTTGATCTCTTGCCGATTTTCGGAGAACCCATCGCCCGTAATTTCCTGTCGCCCGACGCGCTGGAAAGTCGGTTATTCACCCTGATGATTTTCATGCATATCGCCATTCCGCTGATTGCCCTTACGTTCCTGTGGGTTCATCTGCAACGGATAACAAAAGCGCGCATCAACCCACCGCGCGGACTGGCGATTTCGGTATTTATGATGCTCATGGCACTATCACTAATCCACCCCGCACTAAGCCAAGCACCGGCAAATTTGGCGGAAGTTCCTGGCGATATTGGCCTGGATTGGTTCTATCTATCGCTCTTCCCATTGATGGAAACATTGCCCGGCAGTCTCACATGGGGCATGACCGCTTGCTTCATGGTGATCCTGATGGCCATTCCTTGGTTGCCACCATTGAAAGGGCCAAAAGCGGCGGTGGTTCATTTGGATAATTGCAATGGTTGCGCGCGCTGTTTCCACGATTGCCCCTATGGCGCAATTGAATTAATCGCCCGCACCGATGGTATGGCCTTTGAACGGGAACCCATCGTCGACCCAGACAAATGCGTTGCCTGCGGTATCTGCGCAGGCTCATGTCCCACTGCTACGCCGTTCCGCAGAATGTCTGATTTATTACCCGGAATTGACTTGCCGGATCGCACCATTTTAAGCCTGCGCGAACAGGCAGAACAGGCGGCAAGTCAGCTAAGCGGTAAAAACCGCATCATGGTTTTTAATTGTGACCATGGACCCAGTCTTACAAAAATTAAATCGGATTCCCCTGAATCTATAGGCATTGTTTCCTTAGCCTGTGTCGGCCAATTGCCGCCATCCTTTATCGACTACGTTCTCAGTCGCAACCTGGCCGATGGTGTGATGTTGACCGGGTGTCAGGAAAATTCCTGCGAAGCTCGTTTCGGCATTGAATGGACCAAACAAAGGATTGCCGCAGAGCGCGACCCGCATCTTCGCAACAGGGTTCCGCGCGAACGCCTGAA
>JAESSK010000263.1 GCA_016764155.1 Rhizobiaceae bacterium | reverse complement strand
GCCCGATGTCGCTCGTTCGCTATTGCAGCTGAATCATTGCGTGAACTAGCAACCGAAGAGGATTGAAACTTCGGAAGCTGTGGGGTGGGGCATTGAACGTTGGAATTTCTGTTCAATCAGCTCAGCACTACACTAAGATTTATCCAGAGAATGGTGCAATGACGGGTAACGCAGCAATGTCTCGCCGATTCGATCAGCCGAAATTCTAAGTTCTTCCAGCCTATTATTTACTAGGTCATCCATAGTAATTTTTCCGGAATAGCCAGACGAATTGAGAGCTGCAATCACATTGCCTCGAACCGCCATTATGGGAACAGCAATGGCAGTAACCCCATAAAAAAGTTCGTCTGCTGTTGCTGAGTATCCCTTGCGGCGTGTTTCTAAAATGATTTCCTTCAATTTACTTGGTTCAATGACCGTATTCTCGGTTCGCTTCTCCAAGGAGACACTGTCGAGGTGGTCATTTATTTCTTCATCCGACAGACCAGCCAAGAGAACCCGTCCCATCGACGTTGGGTAAGCTGGATATGTTATCCCTGTGTCAGCGGATATTCTTCGAGCCTTCTGATCACTAAAATGAGAAACATAAAAAATGTCTGTTCCCGACAGGATTGTCACAGAAGATGCGTCGCCAAAGATGCCGACCAGACGTCGAAGTTCAGGCATTAACGCTTCTTCAAGCTGAGCAGAGCGCGAATATGCAGCGCCAAGGCCGAGAATTTTGGGCGTCAAAAGAAAGCGTTTGTTGACGCTACGTGCATACCCCAAGGAAACAAGCGTTCTCAATATACGACGGGCTGTCGCAGGCTTGATATCTGTTTTTCTTGCGACTTCACTCAATGTCATCTCTGCTGAATCTTGGTCGAAAGCCTCGATTACGGAAAGACCTCTGGCAAGGGCATCAAGTAATTCACTGTCGTCTCTTATTTTTTGCAAGTTTAAATCCTTGGTGTTTGAACCAAAAAGTTATTTCGCACACCGAAAGCTGTTGGTCAATTATATGTTCTTGACATTAGGGGGTGTGGGTGTAAATATTTAACGAAATAAAGTTCGCAGAACGAAAACTTGATAATTGTCGTGCTGTTGGATTGCAGTTAGAGGTGTCGAAGGAGGAGAATATGGCGAAGTTAGTTGCGACGTTGGCGACCACGCACCATCCGTTTTATTTAAAGGCAACGACCATGCCTGTAGAGCAGCAAATGCCGCAGGCGGCCGAGTGGAAGCGTAAGATCGAGGCCTATCGCGAGACGCTTACCAAGGCCAAGCCGGATATTCTGGTGATGATCGGTGCCGACCATTTTCATCAATTCTTCTTGGATAATTACCCGCAATTCCTGATTGGCAAGGCACCGCGTTATGACGCGACCTTCTATAATGAGGAGCGGGAATTCGATATTCCAAAATACGTTTTGGAAGGCCATGAAGACCTTTCAAACTTTATGCATCAGGGCTTGCTCGACAGAGATTTCGATTTTGCATTCAGTAATGAATTGAAAATTGACCATTCGATCATTTGCCCGATTATCACGGTGCGTCCTGATAATGATCTGCCGATAGTGCCGATCTATGCAAACATCTTTGCGCCGCCGCTACCTTCACCAAAGCGCTTCTATCAATTGGGCCGCGCCATTCGCGAAATCATCGACGAATACCCATCCGATAAGCGCATTGCCGCTATCGGTTCCGGCCATTTGTCGCTGGAACTCGGTGGGCCGCGTATGTTCAAGGAAACAGGACCCGATCCTGAATTCGATCATCAGGCTATCGAATGGCTGCGCAATGGCGACATTGAATCTATTCTCGAAAACGTCACTCATGAGAGCTTGGCGGCATCGGGTAATGCCACCGCAGGCTTTATGGAATTCATCCTGATGCTTGGCATTGCTGGGCCAGATGAAAAGGCGGATTACGTCGATAGTCTGGACCTGTTCCACACCATGGAAGCCTATTTCACCTGGTATCCTGAAGGAGAGAAGGTATGAGCAAATATTACGTAAATAAATTCCTGTACCAAATCGACCGCGACCCTGAACTTTTGGCGCGCTACAAGGAAAACCCGGCAGCCATGGTTGCTTCATGGGAACAATCCATCGGCCCGCGCCTGAGCGATTCTGAAATGAGCACGGTTCATTCTTTGAGCGATCACGAGCGTGAAATCTTGATCAACCACGACTATGTGGCTCTGTTCGAAATGGGTGCGCATTTCTTTTTGTGCCTGACAATCTACATCGCGATTTACGATGAAGATTATATGGCAAAGAAGGGCCCGCTTGCCTTCCAGCATGAATATGCAAGCAAGCTGGAGCATTGGCTCGGCAAAGAATACCCATCCATACAAACTTAAGTAAGGCCCATATATAATGAGAATTGGTAAGCAGGATAATGCGTTCACCGCGATCGCCACGTCCGACGCTGACTCAATCACCGTTAGAGGTTTCGACCTTTGCGACGAATTGATCGGCAAAACAGATTTCACCGACTATTTCTGGCTTCTCGTCACGGGCAAAAACCCGAGCGAAACCCAAAAAATGATGACCAATGCCTGCATGGTAGCGATTGCCGAACACGGCCTCGTGCCAAGTGTGCAAGCTGCCAGAATGACATTGGCCGCTGGCCCCGATGCTTGGCAGGGCGCAATGTCCGCAGGTCTATTGGGTATGGGAAGTGTGGTTGCAGGCAGTTCAGAAACCGCAGGCCGCTTTATCGCTGAAGTACTGGCCGACGCCAAAGAAAACGGCGGCGATATGGATGCCGCTGCCATCAAGGCCATTGAACATCTTAAAGCCACCAAGCAAAAAGCACCTGGCCTTGGCCATCCCCAGCATAGTTCTGGCGACCCCCGCGCTAACGTGTTATTGGCGCTCGCCGATAAACACGGCGTATCTGGCGATAACATCGAAATGCTGAGAGTGCTTGCAAAACACGCCCCTGAAATCATCAAACGCCCGCTGCCGATTAATGTCTCCGGCGCGATTCCTGCGGTGATGCTGGACGCCGGATGGCCGCTTGAAGCCATGAAGGGGATACCATTATTGGCACGTGCCGCCGGATTGGTTGCGCATTTGTTCGAAGAATCACAGCGTTCCATCGGCTTCATCATGTCCCACAAAGCTGATGTGGCAATCGAATATGACGGCCCTGTGTCCGCCAAGAACAAGGCCAAATAATTCAATGGTAAAAATACTAAAAGACATTCGTGTCATTGAGCTGGGCACCTATATCACTGGCCCAGCCGCAGGCATGCATTTGGCCGATCTTGGCGCAGACGTGATCAAGGTCGAGCGCCCCGGTTCAGGCGACCCGTTCCGCTCGTTTAAGGGTGGTTTATATTCCCCGCATTTCCAAACCTATAACCGCAATAAACGCTCCATCGCGCTCGATACAAAACAAGCCGATGATCTGAAAACTTTCCACGATCTGATCGCGTCTGCCGATGTGTTCATCCAGAACTTTCGTCCTGGCGTTGCCGAGCGTTTGGGTGCTGGCGAAGAAGAACTTCGCAAAATCAATCCTAGCCTGATTTATTGCGCCATCACAGGTTTTGGACAAACCGGCCCATCCAAAGACCGTCCGACCTATGATACGGTTGCGCAAGCGGCTTCCGGCTTCCTACGTCTCGTGACACCACCGGAAAACCCGCGGGTTATCGGACCGGCATTGGCAGATAGCGTCACCGGACAATATGCAGCTCTCGGCATTATGGCGGCTCTGGTTGAGCGCTTCAAAACCGGCAAGGGCAGGCGTCTTGATATCTCGATGCTCGAAGCCATGTGCCATTTTAATCTCGATAGCTTCACCCACTACTTTAGTGAAAACGAAATCATGGGACCATTGAGTCGTCCTGAAGTTTCGCAATCCTACACCTTCGCTTGCAGCGACGATAAATGGGTGGCAATCCATCTTTCATCGCCGCCAAAATTCTGGGAAGGCCTTGTGACTGCAACCGGTCATCCGGAACTTGGCACCGATCCGCGCTTTGCTGAAAGACCCGCCCGCATCGAAAATCATGATGCAATGGTAGAGGTCTTGGGCCCAATATTCGCAACCAAAACTCGCGACGAATGGTGTGCAGCATTATCGGAAAATGAAGTTCCCCATTCTCCGGCTTACGATTCCAATGAAGCATTGGAAGATGAACAGGCCCTCCATTTGCAAATCGCAGTGGAAGCAACGCACCCAGAAATGGGACAGTTCAAAACCGTGCGTGCACCTTACAGTTTTGATGGAGCGGCAGAGCTAAACATACTTCCGCCGCC